>NZ_JBFAMQ010000024.1:13924-49971 GCF_040674615.1 Glycomyces sp. NPDC049804 | reverse complement strand
GAAGCGGAAGCGGAAGCGGAAGCGGAAGCGGAAGCGGAAGCGGAAGCGGAAGCGGGGCCGCGATCCAGAGGATCGCGGCCCCGCTTCCTGCTTGCTTGCGGCTCTATGCGTAAGGGTCGTCGTCGATGGCGCGGATGCCCCAGATCTCCTCGTCCTCCTCGAGCCAGTCGCGGTGCTCGCCCTCGGGCTGCTGGTCGCCGCCCATGCCGCGGCCGCCGCCACCGCCCATGCCGCCCATCATGCCGCCCATGCCGCCGCGGCCGGACCCCATCGAGCCGCCCGCGCCGGAGCCGCCGGCGCCCTCCATCGTGGAGGAGGCCGGGCCGACCGGGAACGCGCCGCCGCTGCCGAGCGTCGACCCGCCGCTGGCGAGACCACCGCTCACACCGCCGGGCGGCTCCAGGCCGCCGCCACCGCCGCCGCCGGCGCCCCCGGTGGGGTCCGGCGGCTCGCCGCCCGGCTGGAACCCGCCCGAGCCCGCGTCCAGGCCGGAGTACTCGTCGCCGAGCATGTCGGAGGCTTCCCGGAAGTTCGACGTGTTCGACGGCTTGGCCTCCGGAGTGAAGGACACCGCCGACTCCTCGGCGTTCTCCCACCGGTTGATGACGTCCTCGTTCGCGATCCGCGACCGCGACTCGTAGTCCTCCATGCCGTCGACCACGTCGTCGCTGATCGCGTTGTTCGCGTCGGCCTGCGCCCACGCCTCGGCCTGCTCCCGCGTGGGCGGCGGCTTCTCGTTCTTGTACTTGTCCATGTAGTACTGGGTCTGCGCCTCGACGTAGTTCCTGGTCTCGCGCAGGTAGTCGCTGTCGAAGCCGCCGAGCTCCAGCAGCGAGCCGAGGAGCCCGCCCGAGTGCCCGCAACCGTTCGTCACATCGCACTGTCCACTGCGGAACGGCGGACGGACGTGCACGTACGGGTCCGTGAACATCGTCTCGTGGTCCGAGATCCAGTACAGCGGCGCCGGATACGGCAGCTCGCCCGAGGAGCCGCCTTGGAGTCCGTAGAACTCGTCGGCCTTCTGCTCCAGCAGGCCCACGGCCCCCGAGGAGAGGTCGCCGATGTCGTCGCAGATCGACGCGCAGTTCGACATGACGACCTCGACCTGCTCGGCGAACGCGTCGAAGTCGGTGCCCTGCCAGTGCTCCGAGAGCGTCCGCAGACCCGCTTTCAGGTTCGCGGCGATCCCGGTGGTCGGGTCGGTGTCGAACCCGTCCTTGAACGCCTGCCAGTGGCCGCTGATCGCCCGGATCGCGTAGTTGTCCGGGTTGTCAGGGCGCACTTGGGAGACGAGCGACTGGATGGCGTCCTGGCCCGGCGCGGCCGTGCCGGTGGTGACGACGGTGAGGTTGTTGACCTGCCCGACCTCCGGAATAGCGGAGACCAGCTTGATCCACGCGCCCTCGGCGGGGTTCTCGAGGTTCTGGCAGGTCGAGTGCGGACAGAGCGCGCCGGAGAGGAACAGGGCTTCGGCGTCGCGGCGCTGGTACTCGATCTCCGCGGAGTTGTCGGGCGCGGCGCCGCCGTCCCATTCCTCGCGGGTGTACTGCTGCCTGCCGTGCTTGTCGTCCTCTTCTTCGTCGCCCTTGTCGTCGTCCTCTTCCTCTTCTTCCTCCTGGTCGTCGTCGTCTTCGTCGTCGTCCTCTTCGGCGTCGTCCTCGTCCGAGTCGTCGGCGTCGTCCCCCTCCAGGTCGTCGTCCTCGTCCTCCACGTCCTCGTCGTCGGATGTGTCGGCGTCGTCGGCGTCCTCGTCGTCGGGCTCGGGGGCCGCGTCGGGGTCGGCCGGGACGTCGGCGGGCGCGTCTTCGCCGTCGGCTTCCGCCTCCGGCTCGACCGCGCGGTCGGGGTCGAGCTCGTCGTCGTAGTTCGGCTGGTCGCCGAGGTCCGGGTCCTGCGCCTGTTGCTGCTGCTGCGTGTCGGACATGGCGGTCAGTCCCTAGCGCGCGTGAGGTGGACGGCGGAGGCCTCGTCGTCCGCGACGGCGCGCTCGGCGACGCCGTCGAGGGTGGCGATGATGCCGGTCAGGTCCGCCCGCAGGTCCTGGAGGTTCGACCAGGTCTGGCGGTGGAACTCGCGATAGGCCTCACGAGCGGTCACGGCGCTGTCGAGGAGCCCGAACC
The DNA here is from genome assembly GCF_040674615.1 of Glycomyces sp. NPDC049804. Classification (NCBI taxonomy): domain Bacteria; kingdom Bacillati; phylum Actinomycetota; class Actinomycetes; order Glycomycetales; family Glycomycetaceae; genus Glycomyces; species Glycomyces sp. NPDC049804. The sequence continues at coordinate 47,851 of NZ_JBFAMQ010000024.1, read as the reverse complement.
CGGGTTCGACGCCCAGCTCGTTGCCGTTGCGCAACTGGTCGATGAGGGTTTCGAGGTAGTCCAAACGGCCCTGGGCGATCTCGCGGAACACCGCGAGGGCTTCGGGGTCGACGGAGCGATCGGACACGGGGTCACACTCCAAGAGGGAAGGTTAGGTCCAAAGCGAACTCAATTCTAACCACCGTCAGCAATACCATGGGTACTCTGAGTTGCGGCTTTTGTCCCGATAGGACCTTTCTAGGACTCCATTTTGAATGGTAAGTTTTCCTTATTCGATCGCGTTTCCTCGACCGCGATTCGGATCAAAATCCACCGATCCACCAGGGAGCGCACTAGCCACTCTGTCAACTTCGGACACAACGAAAGAAGCGGGCCCGCATCGCGGACCCGCTCAAGACTTGACTCGCTCCGAATAGCGCCGGAATCAGGCGTCGACCCGCTCCGGGGCCGGCTCCGACTCGCGCAGGTTCTCCGGCGGCGGGGCCACGAACTTGTAGCCGACCTGCCGCACCGTGCCGATCATCGACTCGTACTCGCTGCCGAGCTTCGCGCGCAGGCGCCGCACGTGGACGTCGACCGTGCGGGTGCCGCCGAAGTAGTCGTAGCCCCACACCTCCCGCAGCAGCTGCTCGCGGGTGAAGACCCGGCCCGGGTGCTGCGCGAGGAACCGCAGCAGTTCGAACTCCTTGTAGGTGAGGTCCAGCGGCGTGCCCTTGAGCTTCGCCGCGTACGTGTCCGGGTCGACCGTGAGGTCCCCGGCGCGGATCACGGCCGGACCCGCGGCCGTCGCCGCGTTCGGCTTGCCCGTGGCCAGGCGCAGCCGCGCCTCGACCTCGGCCGGCCCCGAAGAGGCGAGCAGGAAGTCGTCCACACCCCAGTCGGCCTGCAACGCCGCCAGCCCCGCCTCGGTGACGATGGCGTAGAGCGGCACCGTCAGCCCGGTGGCCTGCAGGACGCGACAGGTGGCGCGGGCGTCGGCGAGATCGGACCGCGCGTCGACCATCACGGCATCGGGGCTCGGGCCGCTCAGCAGCGCCCGCACGTCCCGGCCGGCGTAGCGCGCGCGGTGGGGCAGCAGTTCCAGCGAGGGCAGGATCGACTCAGGGGACTCCGGAACGGGGTTGGAAGTGAGGATAAGGATTTCCACAGCAGTCCTCCGCTGGTTGGTGAGCACACGCGACTAACGCTCTTCCCGGCTTCGGCGGCGGGCGGGCTTACATGCGGTAGGTGGAGTCCTGGACAAGTGTAAACGGTCACCACCCAAAAGACCAGCGTCACCTTCGTGAAACCTCACCATGCGGGACGCGCCTCCGGTAGGGGTCCGACAAGCCGCGTTCACCGGACCGACACGGCCCGGTCACTCCCGCGCCCGGCGGCGTTGGCCCGCAGTCCGGTTCACTCCCCCGGCCCGGACCTGGGGCGCACGGGGGACCGATGCGGCGGCATCACGCGTCCACATGCCGGGACGACAGTCTGCGGCGACGATCCGGCACTCGGCGGACGCCGCGACACGCGCCGGACCGGGCGACCGTCCGCAAGGGTGACTCATGGCGAAGGACGCGAGCCCGGATTTCCTGCTGCCGTAGGCTGTGGACGTGTCGTACAGCCGACCCGACGAGACCTGGGGCTACGAGCCGCCCGGGGCGCAAGGCCCCACCGACGGCTCCGCCTGGGGCGACGCCTACGCGAGCGCCGACGAGCGCGCCGAAGACCGCCCCGGGCCCGACGCGCCCCCCGGCAGCACCGAGCGCCGCCGCGCCGCCGCCCGCGCCGGCCAGACCGGCGCGCACCCCCGCAACACCGGCTCCTACCGGACCACCGGCGCCGACGGCCGGGAGGACCACACCCTCCCGCCGCCCAGCCCCGCGCTCCTCCACCGCCTGCCCGCGGTCGCGGTCACCATCGTCATCAGCGCCGGGCTCGTCCTCGGCGCCCAGATGGAACGCCCCGTCTACGCCGCCGGGATCGCGGTCCTCCAGCTCGCCACCGTCGCCCTCGCGACCTGGGTTCGCAAGATCGACGGCGCCTGGGTGCCCCTCGCCGTCGCCTCCGCCCTGGCCGTCGCCGCCGACGCGGCCGCCGTCGCATGGCAGCCCGTCTCACTCGTGCCGATCACCGTGCTCCTCGCGCTGTCCTTCGCGGCAGCCGTCGCCGCGCAGCTCATCCGCGGCACGCACGTCGGCGTCACCGAGAACCTCGGGTTCACGATGATGCTCGGCGTCGCCGTCTGCGGCTACGCCTGCTACATCGCGCTCTCACGGCTCGGCTCCGCCCCGCCCGCCATGTACTCGGCCGTGGTCGCGGCCGGGACCGCGATCCTCGCCGCGCGCGCCGTCGACCTCGTCATGCCCGACCCGCGCATCAACCGGCAGGTGACGCGCGGCGCGTTCGGGATCGTCATCGGCACCATGTGCGGCACCGCGTCCGCCGCGTACGCGGGACTCGTCATCGAAGGGCCCGAGCCCTCCCACGCCGCCATCGGCGGGCTCCTCATCGCGCTCACCGCGGTCCTCGCCGACCTCGCGTGCGGGTACATGTCCGCGTCGCGGCGCATCGACGGCGCGGGCACCGCCCCGAACCCGGTGGTCAGCGCCGCCGGGCCGCTGCTCGCGTTCGCCTTCACCGGCCCCGTCGTCTACTTGTTGAGCGCCTATTACATGATCGACTGACGCATTCCGTCCGTCGCTCATCCCCCGGCGCACCCCGCCGGGCAGACCGCTCACAGGAGACCCCCTGGTGAAGATCCTCCGCCGCCTGCTCATCGCCCTCGTCATCGTCGTAGCGGTCGTCGCCCTCGGCGACCGGGTCGCGAACGCGCTGGTCGAACGCCGCATCGCGACCGAGGTGGCGAACACCGCCGCCGCGAACGGCGCGTACTCCGACCAGGAGCCCGACGTGAAGATCCACGGCTGGCCGTTCCTCACCCAGGCCTGGACCGGCGACTTCGAGCAGATCGACATCACCCTGCGGGACGTCGGCTCGAACGGGCTCACGTTCCCGTCGCTCGAACTCGAGGCGCACGACGTCGACGCCGACTGGCGCGAACTCACCGACGGCGGCGACGCCGTCGCCGACACCCTCGACGTCAAAGGCTCGGTCTCGGTCGACTCGATCGAGGCGATCATGGCCGAGCAGACCGGCTACGACCTGCAGATCAACGGAGACGGCACGGCTTCGCTGATCGGCTCGCAGGAGATCCTGGGCACCGAGGTCGAGATCGAGGCCAGCGGGCAGTTCGAATTCGGCGAGAACGAGCTCACGTTCACGCCCGACGCTGTCGAAGCGCTCACCGAGGGCCTGCCGGCCCAGGTGCAGCCGCTCGTCCAGCAGGCCGCCTCGCAGTTCGAGTCCACCGTGGCGCTGCCCGAACTGCCATATGGGATCGAGCTGACCGAGATCGCGTTCGACGGCGACGTCGTCACGGTCTCCGGGACCGCCCAGGACGTCGTCCTCACCTGATCCACCTGCCGTTGCACCGCCCGCCCGCGGCGTTCGCGGGCGGGCGCCGCGCTGCGCCGCGTCGTAACGCTGGGTCTTCGTCACAGTCCGCATCGCGAGAACGGGTATGGCTTCGGTCCGGGAAGTCTGCTAGCGTTCCTGCCATGCGCAAGCCGATGCTCACCAAGCGGCGCGCGATCGACTACTGCATGATCGCGACCACGCTCTGTCGAATGCCCTAGGCGACTCGCCCGGCCCCCGAGGCCCGGAGGCGGTCGCCGCATTGCGGCCCAGCGTGCGCGAACTACAGAGCAAGGCTTGCGACTCACCGAATCCCCGTTCCGCTGTCGAACAGCGGCACCCCGTGTGACGTCGAATCGGCTTGAATCCGGACGATCCGTCCAGGACGAATCCTGCTCAGCTGCGAATCGCAGCGTTCCGCCCCGCTCGCTCCACGTACTGGGCTCGCCCTCGAAACTTCGAAACCCAAGTCTCATTTACGTTCAGGAGAGAACAAGCCATGGCTCGTGAAGACGTGCTGGTCACCGCCGATTGGGCGGAAGAGAACCTCGACACCCCGGGCGTCGTGTTCGTCGAAGTCGACGAAGACGCCTCGGCCTACGACTACGGCCACATCAAGGGCGCGGTGAAGATCGACTGGAAGGACGACCTCCAGGACCCGATCCGCCGCGACTTCGTCAACCAGGAGCAGTTCTCGCAGCTGCTGTCCGAGCGCGGCATCAGCAACGACGACACCGTCGTCCTCTACGGCGGCAACAACAACTGGTTCGCGGCCTACGCGTACTGGTACTTCAAGCTGTACGGCCACGAGGACGTCAAGCTCCTCGACGGCGGCCGCAAGAAGTGGGAGCTCGACGCCCGCGACGTGACCGCCGAGGTCGTCAAGCGCGAGCCCACCACCTACGTCGCCAAGCCCCTCAACTGGGACCTGCGCGCCAAGCGCGACGAGGTCGAGGCCGCGATCGGCGTCAAGAACCTCATCGACGTGCGCTCCCCCGACGAGTACGCCGGCCGCCTCCTGGCCCCGGCCCACCTCCCGCAGGAGCAGTCGCAGCGCGCCGGCCACATCCCGACCGCGCTCAGCGTGCCGTGGAGCAAGGCCGCCAACGAGGACGGGACCTTCAAGTCCGAGGCCGAACTCCGCGAGCTCTACGTCGGCGAGGCCGGCCTGGACGAGACCAAGTCGACGATCGCGTACTGCCGCATCGGCGAGCGCTCCAGCCACACCTGGTTCGCGCTCCGCGAGCTCCTCGGCTACGAGGACGTGAAGAACTACGACGGCTCCTGGACCGAGTACGGCTCGCTGGTCGGCGTGCCGATCGCCCTCGGCGACGAGCCCGGCACCAAGTAACACCGGCGACGGTAGCCACGGCGAAGCTTGCGAGCCGTTCATTGGCACTGAAAGGAACAACCATGTCTGACAGCTGCGCTGCACCCGACCAGGACGCGGCCCTGCCGGCGTCGGTCGACATCGAGAAGGAGACCGTGCTCACGGGCACCGTCGTGAACGGCGAGGGCGAACTCGTGCAGGGCGCCTACGTGCGTCTGCTCGACGGCTCCGGCGAGTTCACGGCCGAGGTCGTGACCGGTGAGGGCGGGCAGTTCCGCTTCTTCGCCGCCCCCGGGAAGTGGACGCTCCGCGCGCTCTCGCGCTACGGCGACGCCACCGGCGAGGTCGAGGCCGCCCGCGGCCTCAACGAGACCAAGCTCGCCGTGAGCCGCTAGCTCACACCGAGACCGACCGGGGCGATTCAGCTCGTTACCCAGTCTGAAAGGCGGGGCCGCATCCGCGGCCCCGCCTTTTGCGTTGCCTCCGAAAGGGACCGCCAGGCCCCCGTCGGGTCTAGCTCACCTGGTAGGAGCTGGCGCGGTTGGCCCAGCCGCCGGCGGCGGTGTCGAGGTTGGCGAGGTTGTCGATCCAGGTCGACGAGGTCCCGGTGGCGGAGTCGTTGTCGAACAGCTTGACGTCGCAGGAGTTGTACGTGCGCACCGAGCTGGCCTTGTTGGTGAAGGTCCCCATGCGGGTGATCGTGAACTCGACCGGCGAGTACGCGGCCGAGCACGTGTGGGCGCCCGGCACGGTCAGGGTGTGGGTGCCGGTGGAGGTCCCGTAGTTGGTGTCGCCGTACATGCGCAGCAGGACGGTGTCCGCCTGCAGCCCCTCCGCGTTGGCGGCGAGGGCCGCCTCCGGGGAGTCGGCGCAGGTAAGCTCCTCGGTGACCACGTCGAAAACGCAGTGGTCGCCGGTGGTCTCGGCCTGCGCGGTGGCGGGCGCGAGTGCCAGCGCGCCCGCCGCGAGGGCGAGCGAGAGTGCCGCGGCGGCCTTGGCTCGCCTGCGGAGGGGGAAGTCTTGCCGTGTGGGTTCAGCCATGGCGGAACCGTATGCGCCGCAATGGATACGGCACCCGCTTCAGGTCGTATACGCGGCGTATACGCGATGAGGCCCGGGCGCTGCCGCGTCCGGGCCTCGTCAGTGTCGGTGCGGGTCTAGCTGACCTGGAAGGAGCTGGCGCGGTTGGCCCAGCCGCCGGCGGCGGTGTTGAGGTTGGCGAGGTTGTCGATCCAGGTGGAGGACGTGCCGGTGGCGTCGGAGCTGTCGAAGAGCTTGACGTCGCAGGAGTTGTAGGTGTGCGCGGAGCTGGCGCGGTTGCTCCAGCCGGCGGAGGCGAGGTTGACGACGGTGAACTCGATCGGCGAGTACGCGGCCGTGCAGTTGTAGGAGCCGTCGATGGTGAACGTGAAGGTGCCGTTCGAGGTGCCGTAGTTGGCGTCGTCGTAGAGGCGCACCAGGGTGCTGGTGGCCTGGATGCCGACGCTGTCGGCCGCGATGGCGGCTTCGGGAGTGTCGGAGCAGGTGAGTTCGTCGCGGGTGATGTTGTAGACGCAGTGGTCGCCGATGGTCTCGGCCTGCGCGGTGGCGGGCGCGAGGAGCAGTGCGCCGGCGGCGGCCGCGAAGGTGAGCGCGACGGCGGTGAGGGCGCGCTTGCGGTTGCCGGGCGCGTGGTGGTTCTTGTTGCGTGTGGCCATATCCGAACCGTATGTGGCACAGTGGATATGAAAGCAACTTCAGACCGCATACGCGGCGTATAAGGGGGCGCGTGACCTCATCGCGAACGCTTGCGGGCGTTCTTCGCCGGTCGGAGGAGTCTCACATGGAGTTCCGGATGCTCGGACCCCTCGAAGTGCGTATCGACGGGGTTCCCATTCATTTGGGGGGCAGCCGCCAGCAGACGGTGCTGGGGGTGCTGCTGGCGAATGCGGGGCGGCCGCTGCCGCGGCGGCGGCTGGGGAGTCTGGTGTGGAACGATCCGCCGCCTTCGGCCGGGCCGAATCTGCGCACCTATCTGCGGCGCTTGCGTTCGGCGTTGACCGATCCGCTGTCGCTCGAGTCGCGGGTGGTGGCGGACCGGCGTCAGGTGACGTTGCGGACCGAGCCGGGTGAGCTCGATCTGGAGGTGTTCGACGAGTGGTGCCGTACGGCGGACCTGGCGCGGAAGGCGGGTGACGGGGCGGCGGCGCTCGATTGGTACGGCAAGGCGCTGGGTTTGTGGCGTGGGAGTCCGCTGGAGGGCATCGACGTCGACAATCCGCTGTACGCCACCGCTGTCGAGCTCACGGAGCGGCGGTACGCGGTGGAGTCGCGGCGGTGGGAGCTGCTGGTGGAGTCGGGTGATTTCGGTGCGGCGATCGGTGAACTGCGCGCCGCCGTGGTGGCGAATCCGTTTCGTGAGCGGCTCGCGGAGCTGCTGATGCTCGCGCTGTACAAGGACCACCGGCGGTGGGAGGCGCTGCAGGTCTTCGCGGAGACGCGCGTTCGCATGGTCGACAGGCTCGGGCTGGAGCCGGGGCCCGAACTCCAGCGGACCCACCGCCGCATCTTGGAGGACGACCTGGAGCGGTAGGGCGGCATCGGGGTCGTGTGCCGGTGGGTCGCGGTCGGTCCGCCTTCCGCGGCGGCGGACCGACCGGTGGTGACGCTAGTCGTTCTCGGTTCGGTAGCGGGTGGTCTTGGTGACCGGGTCGTAGAAGCCGGCCGGGGTGCGGAGGATGACGTTGACGCGGTTCCAGGCGTTGATCTGGGCGCACATCGCCACCAGGGCTGCGATCTGCTCGTCGTCGTAGTGCTTGCGCACCAGCTGCCAGGTCTCGTCGCTGACGCCGTGCGGGTTGTCCGCGATGCGGGCCGACTCCTCGGCCAGGGCGAGCGCGGCCCGCTCGGGTTCGGTGAAGGCCGGGGCCTCGCGCCAGACGGTGACCAGGTTGAGGCGTTCGGGGTCCTCGCCGGCGTGCACGGCGTCCTTGTAGTGCATGTCGACGCAGAAGCCGCAGCCGTTGATCTGGCTGACCCGCAGTTTGAGCAGTTCCATGGTGGCGTGCGGGATCGGGCCGGTGTGGAACAGCTTCTCGTTGGCGAGCATGTGCTTGTAGTACTGCTTGGCGAACTCGGTCTCGGTGAAGGCGAGTCGGGGTTCCATGGCGGTTCCTTCCTACTGTTCGGCCCGGGTGATGCGCAGGCCGGCGAACTTCTGGGGATTGCGGAGGTAGTCGACGGTGGTGATGCGGCCGTCTTCGATGCCGAGGGCGATGACACCGTCGACGATGCCGCCGCCCACGGTGACCAGGGCGGGGCTGCCGTTGATCGTGATCGGGCGGTGGCTGCGGTCGGCGTACTTGCCGGAGACGCCGACGAGGAAGCGGGCGACTTTGTCCGCGCCGCGGATCGGGTTGCGGGCGGCCCTGACGAGTCCGCCCCCGTCCGAGGTGAGGACCGCGTCGGGGTCGAGGAGGCCGAGCAGGCCGTCGAGGTCGCCTGAGCGGGTGGCCTCCGAGAAGGCCTCGACGACCGCGCGGTGCGCCTTCGGGTCGACGTCGAACCTCGGTTGGCGCTGCTCGACATGTTCGCGTGCGCGGCTGGCGAGTTTGCGGCAGGCCGCGGGCGTGCGGCCGAGCGCGGTGCCGACCTCGTCGAAGCTGAGGCCGAAGACGTCGTGGAGGACGAACGCGGCGCGCTCGGCGGGGCTCAGGGTCTCGAGGACGACGAGCATCGCCCACGACATGGAGTCGGCGAGGCTCACCGAGTCGGCCGGGTCAGGCGCGGTCTCGACCGGTTCGGGCAGCCACGGCCCGACGTAGGCCTCGCGGCGAGTGCGGGCCGCCCGGAGGACGTCGAGGGCCAGGCGAGAGGTGGTGGTGACGAGCCAGCCGGTGAGGTCCTCGATCTCGTCGACATCGGTGCGCTGGAGACGGATCCAGGCGTCTTGAACGACGTCTTCGGCTTCGGCGACTGATCCGAGTATCCCGTAGGCCACGCCGAAGAGGCGGGGCCGCAGCTCCTCGAAGTGCGCGAGCGCGCGGTTCGCGGGAGGCCCCTCGGCGGGTGCCTCGGTGTGGTGCGCTTCCGTTCGGTTCATGCGAGGAGGACGGGGCATGGTTCAAGAGTGTGACATCGGATCGCAGATTGTGGCCGTCATCTCACTGAACTCGTAGGGCAGACTGGTGGCGTGTTCTCGAACCTCTCGGCGCAGTGGCGCCGCCGCCTGCGCGTCGCGGTCGTCGTGTGGGCGGTGCTGCTGGTCGCGCTCGCGTTCGCGGGGTCGCGCGCGACCGTGCGCGAGCAGGTCGACGCCGCCGAGGCGCGGGAGCTGCTCGACACCGTCATCGGCGAGGCCGCGGTCGCCTTCACCGGCGCGGCCGTGCTCGCCGTCGGCCCGCTGACGTGGGAGGCGTGCGACGTGACCCCGGTCCGAGCCGGCCTCTCGCTCGAGCGGACCCTCCAGGTGTCGGGCGCGACGCTCGACGACGTCGAGGCGCTGGCCGACCGGTTCGCCATGCGGGTCTTGACGAGCGAGGCCGACGGCGCCTCGTGGTCCGGGGAGACCGCGGACTTCATCGACGTCCGCATCACCGCCCCCGCCGCCGACCCGCCCGGCGGCCGTTGGGCTGAACCCGTTGCGGTACAGGCGATCAGCGGCTGCAGGCCGCTCGAGGCCCCGGTCGGATCCTTCACCCCCGACCCGCCCGCCGAGGCGACCGAGACCTGGACGTACGGCTCGATCGACTGCCCCGGCGGCGAGACCCTCTCGAGCTGGACGGAGCCGGTCGAGGCCCAGCCCCTGCGCGTCCACGAGACCACCGGCGGCTGCGGCTGAGGCTGCGAGCGGGCCGGCGCCGATGGAAGGGGTCGATCACCGACATCCCCACCCCCGTCAGGAGTCACGGTCGATGTCCTACCCCCAGGACGAGCAGAGCCGACTGCACCAGCAGTATTTCGGCCATCCATTGGCGTACGGATGCTGCGGGCCGCCGCAGGGGGCGCCGCAACACCAGCAGCACTGGCAGCAACGACCCGTCGCACCCGTCCATCCCGAACCGCGTCCCGCGGCCATCGAACGCGCGCCGCGCCAGCCGCAGGTCTACACCGGACCGCTGCCCGGCGGCGACCCCAAAGCGCAAGCGTGGAAGAACTACGGCATGCAGTGGCTGCTCGGCCTCGGCTTCCTCGCGGTCATCGGGATCTTCGCGCTCATCTACAACCTCGCCACCGGCGCCTGGTGAGCCCCGCTCACTTGTCGATGTCCCCCACCACGAAGAACATCGAGCCGAGGATCGCGATCATGTCCGGGATCAGGCATCCCGTCATCAACGTCGCCAGCGCCTGCACGTTCGCGTAGGAAGCGGTGCGCAGCTTGAGCCGCCACGGGGTCTTCTCGCCGCGGCTCACCAGGTAGTAGCCGTTGGCGCCCAGCGGGTTCTCGGTCCACACGTAGGTCTCGCCGGCCGGCGGCTTGAAGATCTTCGGCTGCTTCACGTTCACGGGGCCGTCGATGAGCGACGCCTGCTCCAGGCACTGGCGGGCGAGGTCGATCGAGACGGCGACCTGGTCGAGGAGGCAGATGAACCGGGCGTAGCAGTCGCCTTCGTTGCGGAGCACTACGGGCACGTCGAGCTGGTCGTAGGCGAGGTAGGGCTCGTCGCGGCGCAGGTCGAAGTCGAGTCCGCTGGCGCGGGCGACCGGTCCGGTGACGCCGTAGGCGGCGGCGGTGGCGGCGTCGAGGACGCCGACGCCTTTGGTGCGGGCGGCGAAGATCTCGTTGTGCCGCAGGAGTTTGTCGAGGCGGGCCATGCCGGTCTCGACGTCGTCGAGGGCGCGGTGGGCGCGGCCTTCCCAGCCTGAGGGGACGTCGGCTTTGAGGCCGCCGACGCAGTTGTACATGTAGTGGATGCGGCCGCCGCTGGCCTCCTCCATGACCGCTTGGAGGCGTTCGCGTTCGGTGAAGGCGTAGAACATGGGGGTGATCGCGCCGATCTCGAGCGGGTATGAGCCGAGGAACATGAGGTGGTTGAGGATGCGGTTCATCTCGGCGAGCGCCATGCGCAGCCAGACGGCGCGTTCGGGGACTTCGACGCCGGCGAGGCGTTCGGCGGCGAGGGCGACGCCGAGTTCGGAGGAGAACGCCGAGAGCCAGTCGTGCCGGTTGGCGAGGAGCATGATCTGGCGGAAGTCGCGCACTTCGTAGAGTTTCTCGGCGCCGCGGTGCATGTAGCCGACGATCGGCTCGCATTCGGTGACGCGTTCGCCGTCGACGCGCAGGCGCAGTCGCAGCACGCCGTGGGTGGACGGGTGCTGCGGGCCGATGTTGAGCACCATGTCGGCGGGTTCGGTGCCCGCTCCGACGCCGACGATCAGTTGCTGCCGCTCGCTCACGGTCCCATCGTCGCAGCTTCGGGGCCCTTGGGGAAGGGTCCGCCACGGCGGAACCGGCGGGAGGTTTCTCTGGCGTGGGTGGCGGCGTGCTGGCATTCTTGAGGGGCATCCGAGCATGGAGGTGTCGCTGAATGGACCGCGATCAGATGCGTGCGTCAGAGTCTGACCGGCAGATCGTGATGGAGCGGCTGCGGCAGGCGGTCGAGGAGGGCCGTCTCGACGTGCCCGAGTACCAGGACCGTGTGGACGCCGCCATGCAGGCGAAGGTGTACTCCGAGCTCGACATCCTGCTCGCGGACCTGCAGCAGCTGCCGCCCCCGGGGTATGCGGAGGCCGCGGTGGAGCCGACGGCGGTGATGCCCGCTTCGCTGTCGAAGGCGAACCAGCAGTTGCGCGACAGTGCGAACGAGGGCTCGCGGAAGTGGAAGATCACGGGCGTCGCGGTGGGGATCGCGGCGGTGGTGGCGTTGGTCCTGTTCGCGATCGCCCCGGAGATCTTCCTGTACTTCGCGATCGCGGTGCTGGTTATCCTGGTCCTGTTCGTGGTCGCGGCCGTCGCCGGACTCTTCTGACCCCTCGAATTCGAGTAAGGGAACCATAGTGCCCGACAAAGCCGCCTATCTGCAGGCCTGGGAGCCCGACAACACGGTCCCGTACCCGCGGGCCGAGTGGATGGCCGAGTACGCCGCCCCCGCCGCTGCCTACCCCGAGGTCGACTTCCTGCCCATCGACATGTCGGTGGTGTACACGGCGTACCTCGAGGACGCCCGGTTCGACCTCTACTCCCGGATCGATCTCGACATGAGCCGGGACGGGAAGCTCGCGCTCGCCGTGGTCGGCGCGGTGCCGGCCGACAAGGACGACATGCTGTTCTGCTTCGACACCGGCAGCGGCCAGATCCTCCTCCTCGGTGTCGGCGACGGGACGCTCGAGCTCGTGAACTCGACGTTCAAGGCGCTCACCGAGTTCCTGTACCATTTCGCGCGCTTCATCGACGCCGACACGGGCGGCGCGGGCCGGGCGCTGCGCGCGAAGGACTTGCGCGCCAAGCTGAAGTCCATTGACCCGGAGGCGCTGGCCGACCGCGAGTCGTGGTGGTCGATCGCGTTGATGCAGTTGGAGGGAACGCAGGGATAGCGGTCCGGTGAGCGGATCCCCGGCGTGCGCGGCCGAGGCCGGGTCGGATGCACGGCAGCCACAACCCATCAGCGACTGAACGCGGTGAGCGGTTTCCTGGTGTGCGCGGCCGGGGCCGGGCTGTCCTGGGCACGGCTGCAACCTTTCAGCGACGGAAGGGCCGGGGCGGCCCCGAGGTCGCGGCCGGGCTCCGGCCCGTTTCACTTGGGCTGCAACCAGTCAGCGACGGAGCGGTGCGGATACCTGACGCGCACTGCCGTAGCCGGGCCAGGGCCAGGCCGGTCCTGAGCGGCAGGGGTCTCGCGCCGGTCGATCTCGCGGGCTGCCGGCGTCCGCTGGTGCCGCTCTGGTCTGAGCGGGTAGCCGGGCGCGGCGAGCACCGAACCCGGGGCGGCGTCGGCACCGCGGCCGCCGCAACGACAACCACAGCCATCGCCGGTGCAGTCGCGGTCGTGATCGGGTCGTGGGTGCGCCTCGCGTCGCGAACGCTCGCGCACGCCGCTTTCGAACTCGGCTTCCCCATTGCCTTGCCACCTCCTTCCTCGTTTCCCGTATCAGCCTGCCGGCGTGTGCCCGCGCCGCGGTTCGCTTCCGTCAGAAGCCATGCCGCTGCCATGGCCGCTGCCCTCTTCCGCAGCAGCCGCTGCCGCTGCTCGCCCCGGCGACTTCCGCCGAATCTCCTGGCACCGCTACCGCTCGAACCCTCGAGCCAGTGATGCCAGGGCTGCTCCCAGGCCACACGCCAGCCGCTTCCCGGCCCGCACCGCCACACCGCCCCTGGTGTCGCCCTGCACTGGAAAGGCGGCACTGCGGTATTGCGGTGATGCGGCTCTTGCCGGTCCTACTCGCCCTCCTTCCTTGCTTCCGTTCCCGGCCCTTCACTTGGGCCTTCTGAGGCTTGCCTGGGCGTTGATCGGTTGCCGCGGGCACTCTTGAGGCACCTGTCGGCGGGATGTGGTTGGCGGCGGTCGGTGTGCTGGCGGTTGCCGCCCACTGTTGGACGGTCCGTGCCGCTGCCTGCACCAACACTGCCTGGTGATGTCCGGACTCCCGCTATGGTCGGCGTTGCGTCCTGTTGGACATGGTGTGCCTCGTTCAGGACACTCGCGGTCCGGTCGAGGTGATCCCGACCGGTCCGTCTCCCACCCAATGACCCACGAGGGGGTCGGTTCGCTGCGGGAACTGATAGCACCAAGGGGCGAGACCACCGGCCCCGTGAACGGGGCGATGTGCTCGGAACCGTCTGGTCAGCCGGTCGGCCATAGGCTTGTCGTAGTCTGCTTGCACCTACTGGACTCCTGTACGGATTCCCAACCCTTGTGCGTACCTCAATTGTCCGCCCTGCCGCCAGGACCGACAACACCCACACGGGTATGAAACCTTCACATTCGACGCCACACCGCCTGCGCCGCAACGAAACCCGTTCGCCACGCCCCCCTGCGGTCGGAAGTGTCGCCCGCCCATCCCGCCCCGCCGAGCCCGCGCCAACCCACCCCACCCCGCCACCCACCTTCTCGTCGCTGACCGCTTGAAGCGCAAGCCATCCGAGAGCGGCAGCCCGTCAACCGACCCCGGCTCTCCGCCCACCTCGTCGTCGCTGATCGGTTGAAGCGCAAGCCGATCGATGGCCCAACCCCAGCGCACGACCACGACCGACTGACCCCCAGTGCAGGCTAGGTCGCGATCAGAGCCTTGGATTGCTGGAGAATCCAGGGGCACCAGGGGTCGTTGTTCCAGGCTCCGTTCCAGACTGGTTGGTCTTCTGGGTCGTCGGTGAAGCGGCAGCATTCACGGGGCCCGACGCCGTCTTCGACGTCGATGAGGTAGCGGTTGGGGCCGTTCGGGTAGCGCGACTTGTCGGGGCCGAGGTCGTAGACGCTGAAGAGCGCCGGCCCCCTGGCGAAGTCGCCGAGGAAGCCCTCTGCGGGCGAGAGCCCGTCGGAGCGGAGCCGACGGCGGTCGTCATCGGAAGCGAAGGCGGTTTTAGCCATTGCACCACCTCACGGTGGCCGGAGCGTTCTCGATGCGGGTGCGGCCGCGGTTGAAGACCCGCATGGCCGCCTCCTCCACCCAGATCTTCCACGTGGGCTTGAAGGACCGCCAGAACGGGCCCCAGGTCGTCTTGTAGTTGCCGGAGTTCAGACCGGAGACCACGAGCACAATGTCCTCGTGCTCGCCTGTGACGACCTGGAACGAGTCCGGCGCGTGGGCAGTTGAAGTGCGGACCGTGTAGTCCCGCAGATCGTCATGGAAGGTGCCGCGCACCAGCGCGGCTGCTTCGGTGTTGCCCATCGTCTTGCTCCACTTCGAATCAAGTTGCGATGCGCTCAAGTTATGTCGACCGCAAGCCTCTGAACAGCAGGTTGATTTGCCGTGTTCACCCTGGCGCTCAATGCATGACTGTTTATCAGTGATGGTTTTGTCGTCACGGTTTTCGCGCGATGGGTTGGCAATGACGCTCTGAGACAGGTGTTTGCGGATTAGTGGCGGGATGTCATCATGAGTAGCCGAAAGGTCACAACTCCCTTTTAGGAGCCTTGTATGGCGCAATCTCATCTCGCCAGATGGTTCGCGGGCCGAGTCGCTTGGCTCGGCCGAAGCCGGGGCAAGTACACCCAGACCGATGTCGCCAACTTCCTCGGGAAGAAGTACCAGGCCGTTGCGAACCTCGAACAGGGGAAGCTCTTTCCCTCCGTTGGGGACTGCTACGCCATCGCCGACCTCTTCAACCTCGACGACGAGCTGAAGGAGTACCTGATCGCCATAGCGCGCAATGGCGCTGAGCAGAACTACCCGACCGACCGGCGCTTCAACGCCCTCTGCCTCCAGATGGCCGAGCGGTTCTACGGCGTGATCCTCAAGTGGGAGCCGCTGTTCGTCCCGGGGATCGGCCAGACCCGTGCCTACCAGTACAACATCCTGCGAGAAGCCGAAGGCACCACCGACGAACAGCTCAATCGCGGGTGGTCGTTCAAGAAGGAGCGCTTCGACACGCTCGCGGCGCGCACCGACAGGCCGCGAGTCGTGCTGCTCATCAGCGAGACCGCTCTCTTGAACCTGCGGTTCCTGAGCGCAGCCGACCGCCAGGAGCAGATCGACCACCTCCTCGCGCTCGACGCGCGTCCTAACTGGGCGGTCCGGATCGTCTCCGCGCTGCACCCGAACGTCGGAGGCTCGTTCGAAATCTATCGCCCCGGAAAGGCGGAGTTTGGAGGACCGGCCTTCGTCTACACGGAAGTCTGGGACAACAGCTGGTGCATCGAGGAACCCGCCAGAATCGGGCGTTACGATGACCTCTGGCAGATCCTCCTGGGGAAATCGATCACGCTGAAGGAGCACCTCGATGACCGACGTGACGGCTTGGCGCAAGAGCTCTCGTAGCGGCAGCGACAACAACTCCAGCTGCGTCGAACTGCGCCGGGCCTGGCGCAAGAGCTCTCGTAGCGGCAGCGACAACAACTCCAACTGCGTCGAGCTCTCCGTCTGCGGCGACTCGGACGGATTCCATGTCAGGGACTCGAAACTCGGTGACTTGTCGCCCGTGTTCGACCTTGCCGCAACGGATCTCGTCAGCCTGCTTCGTGCCGCGCGTTGAATGTGACGAAGCGCCCACTTCAGGTTTCATGACACGCCGGTACGAAGGTTGACACCAGAACGACGATCACTCACCATGGTGATCATGTGTCCGCTTTGTAGCGAGACACCCGCGAACTCAATCGAATAGGCATTCGTAAACGCCGCTCGGTGGCTCACAGCTACCAACTTTGTTCCACCGAGCGGCACCAAGGACAGGAAGGCGTACCTCCCATGTCGTACACGACCCTACCCGATTTCAGGGTGCCCGAAAACCAGCGCATCAGCGTTTCGCACGACCGTTCCGGCTACCTGCGAAGCACCAGCTCAGCGCCTCGACACCGCCGCCCGCTCCCCTACCCGGTCGAGTCGGACACGATGCAGCTCCGCACCGGTCGGCATCGTCGAGGCGAGCACCCCGATCCGCTCCCGGCCCCGGCCACGCTCGAGGCGTACGAGGCCAGGCTTCGCGAGATCGCGTTCCAGCGCTTCTTGCGCAAGTCGGCTGGTCTCGCCGCTGCCCATGTCTCCCACCGCAGACCATCGATCGCTGCTCGGATCGGCGCGGCGTTCAAACGCGCCGTCCACCGCGTCACCCGCAGCCCGCGCCTCGCCTCTACGACCTTTTGACCCGCCGCGCGCTACGAGGTGAGCTGGTCGAAGACCAGGGGCCACCAGGCGCCTTGGGCGAAGGCGTTGGGGTCCAGGCGGATCAGGGTCTCGCGGAGGGAGGTGGCGCGGGCGGCGCGGCCCTGCTTGCCCTCGTCGGCATTGACGAACTGCTGGAAGTGGTAGAGGAACTCGACGAAGCAGCGGTAGTTGGAGTTGACGGCCTGGACGTCGCGGGGGTTGGTCTGGTCGAGCTGGACGATGTCGCCGGTGGCGGGGTCGAGGGCGTAGAGGAGGTTCTTGTCGTCCTCGACGGCGCCGACCACGATGAGCCGCAGGTCGACCGAGCCGTCCTCGGTGCCGAGGCTGATCTCGTCGTAGAGGCCGGGGCTGCCGGGGAGGTAGGCGGTGTAGACGACCTCGACGTCAAGGGGCACTTCATCGCCCTCGGGGAGGGCGCCGGCCGGGAAGCCGTCGGCGAGCCAGTCCTCGCGGGGGTAGGGGATCAGTTCGTCTTCGGTCCACAGTGCTGCGTACTTCGCTGCCGCGGGCATACGGGCCTCCTCAGATCAGGGGTGCGTTCGGTTGCGGGACGAGGGTCAGGCGAAGCCGAGGTCTTCGATGAGGAGGCGCCACTCGTCCTCCTCCTCGTCCTCGGGGGTCTGGTAGCCGCCCGCGAGGTCGATGAGCTCCCGGTAGCGCGGGCCGAACAGGAACGCGTCGGCGAACGCGACCGGGCTCGGCGCGAGGGGTTCGGTGGGGAGCGGCGCGCCCTGCTCGACCGCCTCGATGAGGGCGTCGGCGTCGAGCAGGTGCACCGCGCCGGTCGCGGTGTCGGCGCACAGCGCGAAGCTGTAGCAGACGTTGCCGAACTGGACGAGGCCCGGGACGGGGTCGTGCAGGTCCCCCGCCCCTTGCTTGTCGAGTTCGGCCAGGACGTCCTCGGCGGGGAGGATGTCGATGAGGCCCATGCGGGTGCTCAGGCCGTCGAAGTGCCGGTACAGGTCGGCGAGCGCGGGCGGCAGGCCCTCGGTCTCGACGGGTTCGCCGAGCTCGTGGGCCCAGCCGTTGCGTTCGAGCTCCCCCATGCGGGGGCGGACGAGCGCGACCTTCGCGGCGAGTTCCATCGCGGTTGGTCCTTTCAGTACCCGATGACTCTGATGATGACGGGTGTGCCGTCGGGGACGCCTCTGAGCTGCCCGGCTATCTGGGAGCCGATGGTGCGGTTCGTGTAGGCGTCCATCCAGCGGAGGTTATCAGCGTGGTCGCGTCCCCCCAGCTGCAATTCGTGCACGTGGTCGGGGTCGAGTCCGTCCCCGGCCCGGTTGGCGGAGGTGCGGCCGCTGAACTTCTGGGCGATGCGCCGCTGCTCGGCGCGGTTGCCGCGGTGGCGTCCGGCGAGTTTGCGGATGGTGGCGCCGCGGTAGTTGCGGGTGATCTGCGGGTCGCGTTTCACCGGGGTCTTGCGGAGCTTGCCTTCGCGGCTGAGGCGCAGGAGCGAGTCGGCCTTCGTGCGGAAGTCCTTCTTGCTCATCTTGGAGTCGAACCTGATCGTCACGACCTTGGGTTTGACGCCGCGGCCCTTGCCGGCGCGGAAGAAGCGCGGGTTGTCGATGATCGCGGAGATGATCTTGGCGCCCTTGGAGACCGTCTTGCGGGCGGCCCTCGTGCGTGTCCTAGCCATTGAGCACCGCCTCGATCGCCATGTTGAGGAGCTGGTCGATGATCATCGAAGTGATCTGCTTGAAGATGGGGATCTCCAGGAGCGAGGCGCCGAACGTGGCGACCGCGGTGGCGATGGCCTGCGCGATCTGGATGGCGAGGGTGATGAGCTGGACGATCATCTGCATTTTGAGGGCGAGCACGACGCCGGCGGCGATCATGAGGCCGATGCTGATGATGTTGGAGGGCTCGCCGATGTCGGCGATGTTGCGCACCGCGGACTCGCCGTCCTCCCATTCGGAGCGGAAGGCGTCGATGTCCTTGCTGACGTTGCCGTCCATGACGGCGCGGGCGGCGCCCTCGAGCTGCTCGACCGCGCCGTTGAGCTGGTCGGAGAGTTTCGTCCAGTTGTCGCCGAGGTCGAACAGCTTCGTCTCGTCCGATTCGGGCCAGTCGTAGCCGAGCATGGAGAGCAGGCTCGTGAGTTCAGAAGGCAGTTGCAAACCCACAGGGGTCTCCTTCGTAAGGGGAGGAACGCAAAGGGTGACGGGGAAGGGCGCGGCGGGGCCGCGGCTGCGGGCGGGGGTGTCAGAAGCCGAGTTCGGCGAGGAGTTCGCGGAAGATGCGGGCGGCCTCGCTGTCGGCGGCCTCGTGGGCGTCGGCCATCTCGCGGAGGTTGACGGCGTAGTCGAGGAGGTCTTCGATGTTCGATTCGATGCACTCCATGAGGGCCTCCATGCACACCTGGTGCGCGAGGTCGAGGAGTGAGCCGATCATGTCGCCGCCGAATGAGTCGGCGAGGCCTTCGACGGCCGACTTGAACTCGTCGAAGACGCCTTGGACCATCTCGGTGGCCGCGTCGAGCGCGTCGGCGCCGCCGCGGATCGTGTCGAGGTCGAGTTCCACCGCCATGGTCAGGCCCCTCCCTGGAGTTTCTTCATGACGGCGCTGATCTGCGTGGTCATGGCGCGCATCTGGGCGAGGCCCTGGTCCTGGAGTTGGGCGACGGCTTCGCCGATGGCTTCCAGGTCCGGTGCGGCCGTGTCGGTCGCGAGCGACTCGGCGCGGGCGTCGAGGGCCGCGTTGACGGCGTCGCGGAGCGCCTCCTCGAGGAATTCGGTGCCCTCCTTGAGGACGCGGACCTCGGTGAACTCGAAGCGCTCGACGCGGCCGTTCGCGCCCAGCGTGACTTTGATGCGTCCGTCGGCCGCTTCGGCGGTGACGGGCGGGACCTGGTGGTCCTGTTGCGTTTGCCTGACGACGTCCAGTTGCGAGCGGGCTTCCGCCAGCTGCTGGGCGATGGCGTCCTCACCGAACATGCCGCCTCCGAGGGGCTCAATGGACTCAATACGAGTCTCAGCATAGTCCGGGTGCGCCACTTTCGGGTCCCCTGAATTCGCTTGTCTACCAGGGGTTTCGGCAAGTGTGTTTACTGAGCGTCACGATGTCGATTCTGTCCATATTGGTGCGCATTCGAGCGTGCACTGTCGTCCCAGTGGCGCGCTCCAGACACACGGAAGCCGCGCCCGATCCGGGCGCGGGCTTTCGTTCGCGGTGCGTCAGGCGCCGCCGCCGCGGAGGGCCGGGGCCTTGGCGGGGTCGGGGCGGTAGGGGAAGTGGTTGTCGCGGTCGCAGCGCAGCCAGCCGTCGCGGACATGGAGGCCCGCGACCTGGACGGTGGAGCGGCGGCCGCCGCCGGGGTGGGTGAAGTAGTAGAGGAAGCCCTCGTCGGGGCCTTGCGTCAGGGCCATGGCGTGGTGGCCGAGGGCTTCGTCGAAGGCGCGGCGGCCGGGGCCGGCGAGGAGGGGGACGGGCTGGCGGTGCCAGTGCTCGAGGTCGGTGGAGCGGTGGACGAGGAGGCCGGACCAGCCGTCGGTGACCATCCAGTAGACGCCGCCGAGGGGGAAGACGGTGGGGCCCTCCTGGGCCTGGTCGGTGACGGCGGGGCCGGACGGGGTCCAGGCGTACAGGTCCGGGGAGTCGGCGGCGTAGATGCGGCTCTCGCGGGACTCGTCCTTGAACCACATGCGCCACTTGCCGTCCGGGAGCCGGTGGACGGTGGCGTCGATGGCGCGCGCGGAGTCGAGGGCGAGGGTGGAGCGGTAGGTCCAGGCGGTGAGGTCCGGGGAGGTGTAGTGGCGGATCTCGGCGGGGCCGGTCCAGTCGTCGCGGGTGCCCTGGAGGTAGGTGACGTACATGTGCCACTGGCCGTCGTGGCGCAGGAGCTCGGGGGCCCACCAGGTGTCGCCGGGTTCGGCGCCGGGGAGGGCGAGCGTGTCGGTGTAGGTCCATTCGCGACCGTCAGGGCTCGTGGCGCGGCCGATGGCGGTGCCGTGCACCCAGGCGACGCCCGCGTCGGCGGCGGTGGCGCGGCGCTGGGTGTAGAGGAGGTGCCAGAAGCCGCTGTCGGCGTCGAAGACGACGGTGGGGTCGGTGGGGCCGTCGAAGACCGGGTCGGTGAAGAGCGGGGCGGGAGCGCGGTCGGACTGGGGCGACGGGTTCAGCGGAGCGGTCGGGCCGGTCGTCATGGTTCCTCCAAGAAGTCGGCGGCCGGGAGGCGGCCCCGGTGGGGTGCTTGAAACCTAGCCAAAGAAAACGCTTGCCGCAAGTTGGCCGAAGGGCCTGGTGCACTCGCATGGGACGCCCGCGCGCGGATGCTCGATCGCGGGCGGGCCTTGACCGCCCGCTCGGGCCGCCCGCTCGGGCCGCCCGCTCGCGAACCTGGCCTGGGCGGGTCGAAACCCTCCGGCCCGACCCCCGTCCCAAACCCCCACCCACCACGAGAGGGGAAGATAACGCCCAGCGTCGCAGCCGGGTCCGACAAGAAACCGGGCGCGGCGACGAGGCGTCACCCGAACGTGTCGAGAAGTGGCTGGCGCCTCACCCGAACGGGTGGGTCGGGGGTGGGGTTTCTCCCCCCGTTCCCGAAGCGCCCGAATCACTCGCACTCCGGTACCGTTTACGTATGGACCTCAACGCGGACCTGGGGGAGGGTTTCGGTCGCTGGGAGCTCACGGACGATGACGCCCTGCTGCGCATCGTCACGAGCGCGAATGTCGCGTGCGGCTTCCACGCCGGGGACCCGTCCACGCTGCGCCGCGTCACCGCCCTCGCCGCCGCAGGCGGCGTGCGCATCGGCGCCCAGGTATCCTATATGGACCTCGTCGGATTCGGCCGCCGTGAGATCGACGTCCCCCCAGCGGAACTGGCCGCCGAGGTCGCCTACCAGATCGGCGCGCTGCGGGTCTTCGCCGAGGCCGCCGGCGCTGGCGTCGCCTACGTGAAACCCCATGGGGCGCTGTACCACCGGGCCGGGCGCGACCCGGTCCAGGCCGCGGCCGTGATCGAAGGCGCGCAGCTCGCGGGCGTCGACACGGTGCTCACCCAGCGCGGGAGCGCGCTCGACCTCCTCGCGACCGAGGCCGGGATGCGCGTCGCGGGTGAGGCGTTCGCCGATCGCGGGTACCTCCCTGACGGGCACCTCGTGCCGCGCGGGCTCCCGGGGTCGCTGCTCGGGCCCGACGAGGCGGGCGCGCAGGCCGTGTCCCTCGCCGCCGACGGTGTCGTGACGGCGATCGACGGCACCAGGATTCGCGTTGCGGCCGAATCGATCTGCGTGCACGGCGACGGTCCCCACGCGGTGGCGGTCGCCGCCGCGATCCGATCCGCATTGGACGAACGAGGCATCGACGTGGAGGCTTTCTCGTGAGCACCATTCCCACTGACAGGCTCAGGCCGCTCCCGGCCGGGCCGCGAGGCATCCTGATCGACTGCGGCACCACGGAGGTCGCGCGCGCCTGCTACCGCTCGCTCCAGTCCCGGCGCATGTCCGGCCTCCTGGAGGCCGCGGACCTGGTGCCGGGCGCGACGACCGTGCTCGTCGACGGCATCGACGAACCCGAACTGCTCGCCGCCGAACTCCCCGGCTGGCCGCTCACCGACGAGGCCGACGCCGCGGGCGAAGCCGTCGAGATCCCCGTCTGCTACGACGGCCCCGACCTCCAGTCCGTGGCGGAGCAGTGGGGTGTGCGGCCCGAAGAGGTGGGCGACATCCACTCCGGCATCGAGTACGAGGCGGCGTTCTGCGGGTTCTCCCCGGGGTTCGCGTACCTCGAAGGCCTGCCCGAGCGGTACCAGGTGCCGCGCCGGGAGAGTCCGCGCACGTCGGTGCCGGCCGGGTCGGTGGCGATCGCCGGCCCCTACACGGGCGTGTACCCGCGCACGAGCCCCGGAGGGTGGCAGCTCATCGCGACGATGACGAACCCGGGCAGGCTGTGGAACGAGCACCGCGAACCCGCGGCGCTCCTCGTGCCCGGCACCAAGGTGCGGTTCGCGGCGGTGCGGGTATGACCCACATCGAGATCCTGCGGGCGGGCGTGCTCACGACCTGCCAGGACGCCGGCCGCCCCGGCTGGGGCCACCTCGCCGTGCCGCCTTCGGGAGCGGCCGACCGCCCGTCGTGGCGGCTCGCGAACCAGTTGGCGGGCAACCCGACCGGCGCTTGCGCGCTCGAGACGACCCTGAACGGCTGCACCGTCAAGGCCCACCGGAACGTCACCGTGGTCGTGGGCGGCGCGCCGTGCCCGGTCACCGTCGACGGACGCCCGGAGGCATGGGGCCAGCCGGTGAAGCTCAAGGCCGGGTCGGTGCTCGACGCCGGGCCGGCAGAGGTCGGCGTGCGCTCGTATCTGGCGTTCTCCGGTGGGCTGCACCCGAAGTCGAGTCTCGGCTCGCACTCGACATGCCTGCTCTCCGGGCTCGGCCCGCAGCCGCTCAAGGACGGCGACACGATCCCGCTCGGCCCCAGCCCCGCGCACCCGCCGCTGCCGACGCAGTGGCCCGCGCCGTGGGCGGGGGTGAGCGAGGAGATCGTCATGAAACTCCACCTGGGCCCGCGCCTGGAATGGTTCCGGCCCGAAGCGGTGGCCGAGCTCGCGCGCGGCGTCTGGACGGTCTCGGAGCACTCCAACCGCATCGGCCTGCGACTCGACGGACCCGCGCTGCGCCGCATGGACTCCGGAGAGCTCCCCAGCGAGGGCATCGTCGCGGGCGCCCTCCAGGTGCCACCGAACGGGCAGCCGATCCTCTTCGGGGCCGACCACCCGACCACGGGCGGCTACCCCGTGATCGGCGTCGTCGGCGCCGAGGCCCAAGCCGCCGCCGCACAGGCCCGCCCGGGCACGAAGATCAGGTTCGCCCCGATCCCCATGCCCCACTGGAGCAGTCGGGCCTGACCGCTGGGCGCCCGGTCGCGGGCCGGGCGCCTCGCCTTCAGTCGCGCAGCGCCTGCTCGAAGTCGGCGAGGAGGTCGTCGGCGGCCTCGATGCCGGTGGAGAAGCGGATGAGGTCGTCGGTGATGCCCGCCGCCGCGCGCTCCTCGGCGGAGATCTTGGCGTGGCTGCTGATCGCCGGGCGCGTCACCAGCGACTCGACCCCGCCGAGGCTCGCTGCCGCGTAAGGGATCTCAAGCGACTTCAGCAGCCGCTCCGCCGCGTCCAGTCCCCCGGCGGGCCGGAACGCGAGCATCGACCCGAAGCCGCTGAACAGCTCCACCGCGCGGGCGTGGTCGGGGTGCGCCTCCAGGCCCGGGTAGTGGACCTCCGCGATCGCCTCGTGCCCCTCCAGGAACCGCGCCAGCGCGAGCGCGTTCTCGCCCTGGGCCCGGACCCGGATCGCGAGGGTCTTGAGGCCCCGCGCGAGCAGGAACGCGGTGTGCGGGTCGAGGCTGCCGCCGAAGAGGGTCAGGTAGTGGCGGACCCGCTCGATGCGCTCGGCCGTGCCGGTGACGACGCCGGCGGTGAGGTCGGAGTGGCCGTTGAGGCCCTTCGTCGCCGAGTGGCAGACCAGGTCGTAGCCCAGTTCGTGCGGCCGGAACAGGACCGGGGTGGGGAAGGTGTTGTCGATGATCGAGGTGAGGCCGTGCTCGCGCGCGAACCCGGCGATGCCGGCGAGGTCGCCGACCCTGATGAGCGGGTTGGTGATCGACTCGACGTAGATCGCCTTGGTCTGCGGCGTGAGCGCGGCGGCCCAGGCCGCCGGGTCGTAGGCGTCCACGAAGTCGACGCCCCAGCCGATGCGGCGGGACTCCTCGGTGAGGAGGGCGTGGGTGCCGCCGTAGATGTTCCCGGCGACGATGATGCGGTCGCCGGAGGCGAGCTCGCTGTTCAGCGCGGTCGAGATCGCGGCCATGCCGGAGGCGGTGGCGAGGGCGACCTCGGCGCCTTCGAGGGCGGCGAGCTTGTCGTGGAGGTAGGTCTGGGTGGGCGTGTTCGCGTAGCGGAGGTAGTCGACGCCGCCGTCGGGGGCGATCTCGTAGACCGTTCCCTGGTAGATGGGGAAGACGACGGAGCGGTCGCGCGCGGGCCGGGGTTCGGCGGCGTGGACGGCGAGTGTTTCGATGCTGACGTTCTTGGCGGTCATGGGGAAACGGTACGTGGCGGCCGGCAGGTGCCGCATCTGTCGAACGACCGGTTCGGGGAGTGCCGAACGTCAGGGGGTCAGCGGCGCTCCTGGTCGAGGCCGGCGAGGTAGGCGTTGTAGACCTCGTGCGGGTCGTCCTCGGGGCGGCCGCTGGCGGCGGCGCGTTCGGCGATGCGGTCGAGGCGGCGGCCTTCGCGCTCTTCGGAGCGGGTCCATTGGGCGATGAGGACGACGATGATGATGAGGCTGGGGATCTCGCCGAAGGCCCAGGCGATGCCGCCGCCCGCGCGCTGGTCGGCGAGGAGGTCGCCCGCCCAGGGGAGCGCGATCTGGGTGTACCAGTCGGCGGCGATGAGGCTGGTGCCCATCATGAGCGTGAGGCCGAAGATCGCGTGGAAGACGATCGACACGAAGTAGAGCAGGACCTTCGCCGGGTACGTGAGCGGTCGCGGCTTCGGGTCGGGGCCGACGACGACCCAGAAGAAGAGGCTGCCGGCGGCGAGGAAGTGCAAGGTCATGAACAGGTGCCCGAAGTGCGAGCGCATCGCCCACTCGAACATGCCCGTGAAGTACATGAGGTACAGGCTGGTCAGGTAGATGAAGAGGGCGACGAGGGGGCGCGAGACGAGTCGCGACCAGCGGCTGTGGATCGCGGCGAGCAGCCATTCGCGGGGCCCGCCGGCGCGGTCGGGTTTGAGCGCCCGGAGCGCGAGGGTCACGGGCGCGGCGAGGACGAGGAGGATCGGCGCGAGCATGTTGAGGGCCATGTGCTGCACCATGTGGGCGCTGAACATGACCATCCCGTACTTGCTGAGCCCGGATGAGGTGGTGATGACGACGACGGCCCAGCCGGCGATCCACAGGGCGGTGCGGTACCAGGGCCAGGCGTCGCCGCGGCGGCGCAGGCGCACGACGCCGGCGACGTACGCGCCGACGAGGGCGAGTGCGGCGGTGCAGAACAGCACGGAGGGGTACCAGTCGAAGGCGACGGCGGCGGCGTCGATCGGCCCGGGGGTGGGAAAGCCGAGGAGGGCCGTGTTCGGGTCGGGCAGTTCCGCGGAGGGCGGGGGCGTCACGGACAGGGACGAGGCGAGGCCGAACGCGATCGCCATGAGCCCCAGTTCGACGGCGGCGAGCCTGGTGAACGCGGACCGGTCGCCTTGGGCGACGCGCGGGAGGGTGGCGCGGCGGTGGGTCCAGCCGAAGAGGCCGCCGATGGCGAGGACGGCGAGCTTGGCGAGGGCGATGCGGCCGTATGAGGAGGTCCACAGGTCGGTGACGTCGACGTTGGCGCAGAAGACGATCAGGCCGGAGAAGCCGATCGCGGCGTACGCGAGCACGGCGGCGTTGGAGTAGCGGCGGGCCGCGACGGCCGGGTCGCGGCGGGCGATGAACAGCGCGAACAGGCCGCCCGCCCAGAAGGCGGCGGCGATGACGTGGATGAGGAGGCCGTCGACGGCGATCTGGTGGTTCCCGTTGGAGGCCGAGTGGCCGGTGAACACGGGCGGGAGGGCGGCGGCGACGGCGAGCGCGGCCGCGCCGACCGCGCCGGGGATGGTGAACGCGCGCGCCGCGACCACGGCGGCGGCGGTCGCGAGCAGCGCGGTCAGGCCGAGCGCCTGCCCCTGCTCGTACTGGCCGACGTAGGACCACAGGCCCATGGCGGTGACGCCGCCGAGCGGGCGGGCGAACGAGTTCGCGAAGTCGACCGGGAGGCTGACCAGGGCCACGGCCGCCCAGATGCCGGAGGCGGCGGCGCCGACGCGCAGCCACCGCCAGGACTGGCCGGTGAGCCGGGCGCGGTCGCCCTGGCGTCCGGGCAGGAAGCACGCGGCCGCGATGGTGCAGCCGACGGCGGCGAGCATCGCGAGGTCGTACCCGTACTTGAGGAGGCCGGCGGCCCACGTGACCGTCGGGTCGGCTGTCGACAGGCCCGGCAGTTCCGAGACGTCAACGGCCCCACCGAGGTCGAGGGCGATGACGGCGACGGCGAGCCCGGCGAGGACGGCCGCCGCGACGGCGAGCGCGCGCAGCCCGCGGCGGGGCGCCCGCGCCCGCTGCCCGCCTCGGGACCCCGCGCCGCCGCCAGGTATGGTAGCGGCGGTGTTTTGGCTGGTCTCGGTCGATGCGGTCACGTAACCCAGCATGGCTGATTGTTCCAGCTCACGCCCCACCGGGTGGGGTCCAGTTATCTCCGGCAACTCCACGGCGGGCCCCGCGGGCGCACTCAGAGCCGTGTCGGGGTTGTAAGGCAGGGTTGAAGAACACGGTCATAAGGCACGCTCGCGGAGCGCGGTTCGCGGAGCCGTGCGACGGCAGTCACGGCGGCGGAGGCGTCGCCGTAGTTTTCTATGGTGGATCGCGATGGGAATCATCGAAAGACGCGGTGAGATCATGAACCTGCTTCACGGCAGCGGTGGTGTGCTCGGCAACATGCACTTCACCCTCGACGGCTCGGACGACCCGTCCAACGTGCTGAACCTGATGGCCCTGGACGCGTACGTCTCCGGCGCGCAGCCCCACGCGGTGGTGCGGGCGCTCGACATGGTCGCCGACGACGTCGACCTCATCCCCGAGGGCGGTTCACTCGTCCGGTCGATTTCCGGGGCCTCTTTCCTGCAACTGGTGACCGGCGACGACTGGACCCTCCGCACCCAGCGGTGGCGCGACGGGTCGGGCCAGGCGGTCGTGACCGCCGTGACGCGCGAGCGCGCCGAGGAGATCGCCGCGTACCTGACCGACCGCACCGGCTCGGTCGAGGAGGTCGGCGAGGACAAGGTCGACATGGGCTTCTGGTACCGGTCGGCGCGCGGCCCGTTCCGGTCGACCCGGTCGATCAGCGCGCCCCGCTGGCCCGAGATCGAGCGGAACTACTCCTCGAGCGCGGGAGCCGCGCTGGGCAAGCTCATGTCCACGCAGGCCTCTGACGTGACGGGCCGACTGGTCCTGTTCCACGGCCCGCCCGGGACGGGCAAGACGACGGCGCTGCGGGCGCTCGCCCGCGAATGGGCGCCGTGGTGCCAGGTCGACACGGTGCTCGACCCGGAGGCGTTCTTCGCGGACCCCTCCTATCTCATGGAAGTCATCATCGGGTCGGAGATGGACCTGGTGCTGGACGCGGATCTGAACCCCGACGAGCCGCGGCGCGGCCACTGGCGGCTGATGGTCCTCGAGGACTGCGACGAGCTCATCCGCGGCGAGGCCAAGGAGGCGTCGGGCCAGTCGCTGGCGCGGCTGCTGAACCTGACGGACGGCCTGCTCGGGCAGGGCCGCGAGATCATGGTCGCGATCACCACGAACGAACGGCTCGACCGGCTGCACCCGGCGGTGGTGCGTCCCGGGCGGTGCCTGGCGCAGATCGAGGTCGGGGCGCTCTCGGCGCTCGAGTCGAGCGACTGGCTCGGCGGCGAGCCGGTGCGCGACGCGATGACCCTCGCGGAGCTGTACGCGCGACGCGGCGGCACGGACCCGACGACGACCGAGACGGCCATCCCGCAGCAGCAGATCGGGCAGTACCTGTAGACACGCGCGCGGTGAAACGCGGCCGGGGCGCATCGTCGACGATGCGCCCCGGCCGCGTTTCGCATGCGCTCAGCTCGCGGCGTCGCGGGCGGCGAAGACCTCCCTGGCGGCCTCGACGGCGTTGATGGCGGCGGGGAAGCCCGCGTAGACGGCGATCTGCACGAGCGCTTCGATCACCTCGACCCTCGTGCAGCCGGCGTTGAGGGCGCCGTTGATGTGGAAGCGCAGCTGCGGGGCGGCGTTGCCCAACGCCGCCAGCGCGCCGATGGTGACGAGCTCGCGGTCGCGCAGTTGGAGTTCGGGACGGGTGAGGACGTCCCCGTAGGCGAATTCGGCGATGAACCGGCCCAGCTCAGGGGCGATGTCGGCCAGTGAGGTGACGACGGTCGGCTCGGCCTCGCCGGAGAGCTGCTGGAGGGTCTTCAGTCCGCGCTCGTGGCGCTCATCGGGGTGGTCCATGTGCATCCTCCTTGGTCGTGTGAGGAATGGATTCGCTTGCCCCACAAGGTCAATCCTCCAACACCAGGCATCAGGGCCGCAAGACTCGCCGCCCGGGCGGCGCAAGCGCGCACTCCGGCAGGGGACGGACCGTTCCCGGTGATTCGAGCGTTTTACCCGGTACACGCGGTTGGCCTGCGGTTACGCTCTTTCGGCACCTCCGGTACGGCCGACGACGAACGACTCTGGGGAGCGCCATGCCTGACCGACCGTCCACGAACGTCACTCGCAAGCGGACTCGGCGTTTCGCGCTCACCGGAGCTGCGGGGGCCGCCGTCGCCGCCGCGATCGCGGCGGGCGGCACATTGCCCGCGGCCCACGCCGCCACCGCGTACAACCCGCTCGCCCCGGCGCTCGGGTTCAACTCGTTCGTGGAGGACGAGACGCTGCTGGCCTCGCTCGAGTCCGAAGGCGGTGTCGCCACGGGCGGGAACCTCGTGGTCGCGGGGTCGTACAACGTGAACATCCATGACGCGAGCACGTTCACCGCGCCGGGCGACTCGGTGCCGAGCGCCCTCGTGGTGGGCGGCCGGGTCGACTTCGGGCAGGTCCCGGGCAGCTGGGTGGTCGAGGTGCACGACTACGCGAAGGTCGGGGATCTGACGGGCGTGGACGTGAGGAACACCGACATGAACAACGCCTCGGTCAACACGCGTGTGGTCGCGGACGGCGCGGCGTACGAGTCGGTGCCGCGAATCGAGCTCAACCGGCAGCAGGCGCTCTCGTCGGTGGGCCCGGCGTCGCCGATCGACTTCGGCGCGGCCTTCGAGGAGCTCCGGGCGAACGCGGAGGCGCTGTACGGGTGCGAGGCGACCGAGGTCGAGATGCGGGACGACCAGGGCACGCCCATCCCGAAGGGAGGAGTCCAGCCGGGTCAGCAGGTCAGGATCTCGCTGACGATCGGCACGGCCGACGATCCCGTCACGAACGTCCTCAACGTGACCGGCGAGGACTTGAACGACATGTCGGACCTGGTCTTCCTCGACGCGCCGGACGCCAACTCGCCGCTGGTGATCAACGTGGACACTTCGGGGACCGGCGGCGAGATGGACTGGACTGTCGAGACCCAGGCCGGTATCAGCGGCAGCCAGGCGCCGTACATCATCTGGAACTTCAGGGACACGACCCGGCTGAGCCTGGTCGGCGGCGACACGGTCGAGGGCTCGATCCTCGCGCCCGACGCCGACTACTCCGACATCAGCCCCACCAATGTCGAGGGGCAGATCATCGCCAGGAACGCGCACCTCGGCGAGGTCGGCGAGAACGGCGGCGAGATCCACCACTTCCCGTTCGCGGCGGAATTGGTGTGCGAGGACGACATCGGTCCCGACGACACGACGGGGGCGCCTACGACCGGAGACGCTCCGACGACCGGGGACACGCCGGCGAACGGCGGCTCGACCACGTCGCCAGGCGGGGACGGCGCGACGGACGACAGCGGGTACAGCGGCAGCGATTGGCACACCGGGTCCGCGGACGACGGCGACGAGCTGGCGTCCACGGGCGGGGACGCGCAGGCGTTCATGTTCGCCGCGGCCGCGCTGGCGGCGGTCGGTGCCGCGGTGCTCATCGCTGCGGGCAGAAGGCGCGCGAACGAGTAGGCGCAGTGGCCAGGGCCCGGCTTTCGGCGGTTCGATCGACGCGGTGCCTCGGCCGGGGTTAGCCTGGGCCGCATGTGGCACCGCGTCGATCCCTCCGCACCCTCACTGCCGCAGCGCATCGGCGCGATCCGATGAGAGCCGCGACCCCCACGTACGCGCACGCCTGGACCGCGCTGTTGCTCACCGCGATCGCCGGGGCGGTCGACGGCGCCGGGTTCTTGAGCCTGAGCCAGCAGTTCGTGGCGAACCAGACGGGTAACGCCGTGCTGCTCGCGGTGTCGCTGTCGGGAGAACTGACCGGCCGGTACGACGGCCTCTCCCCTATCGGCCCGCTGTGGTCGCTGCTCGGGTTCTCGCTGGGCGCGGTGCTCGCCTCGTTCGCGACGCGCCGCCACGTGCTGACGAGCTTCGGGGTGCCGCTGCTCCTGGTCACGGAGGTCGTGGTGCTCGGGCTGGCCGGGCTCGCGCAGTCGTTCACGCTGTCGATCGCGTTGGCGGCCTTCGCGATGGGCGTGCAGAGCATCCACGCGGCGCGCATCGGTCTCGCGGGTGTGTCGACGACGGTGCTGACCGGGACGCTCATCGCGCTGTTCACGAACCTCTCCGGCGGCCGCCGGGGTCTGCGGCAGGCGCGGCTGCAGGCCGGGGTGTGGGCGGTGTACCTGGTGGCGGCCGGGCTCGGGTCGGTGCTCGCGCACGCGGTGTCGTTCAGTGCGGTGTGCTGGACCGCCGCGGCGGTGGCGGCGGCGATGGCGGTGGCGGCGTTCGTCGAAGCGCACCCCCGCCCGTTCGCCTGGCGCCCCTGACCGGGGCGCGGATCGGATTCGGCCGGTTCAGCTGCCGGTCAAGGCCCTCACGGCTTTGAGTCCGGGGCGGCGCAGGAGCGGCCACTTCCGTTCGGCGGCCGTGCGCCGGGCCAGGTCGTCCGCGGCGGCTTCCCATGCGGGGTATTCGAACTCGAAGCCGGCGTCCTCGAGGCGGCCGGGGATGACGCGGCGGCTCTTGAGCAGCAGCTCGGTGTCGCTGCGAAGCGCGAACGCGCCGATTTCGGCCATCCACTTCGTCGCGGGGAGCCCGAAGTGCCCGCCCCAGGCGCGGCGGATGGTGCGCATGAGGTCCTTCTGCCGCAACGGGTGCGGGGCGGCGAGGTTGACCGGGCCGGACAGGTCGTGGTCGATGAGGAACTGGACGGCGCGCGTGAAGTCCGCTTCGTGGATCCACGACACGAACTGGCGCCCTCCGGCGACCGGCCCGCCGAGGCCGAGGAGGGCCATGCGGGAGAGGACGTCGAAGACCGCGCCGCGGTCGGTGCTCATCACCATCGCCGAGCGCAGGGCGACCTTGCGGGTGCGCGGGGTGTCGGCCTCGTCGAGGGTGCGTTCCCAGGCCCGGGCGATGTCGATGCTCTTGGACCAGTAGGCGGGCGCGTCGGGCTCGTTGCCGCCGATGATCCCGGTCGCTTCGTCGTTCGCGCGGTCGAAGGTGTGGGCGTAGATGGTGGCGGTGCTCATCTGCAGCCACACGGCCGGAGGACGCTCGGCGGCGGCGATGGCCTCGCCGAGGACGCGGGTGGAGTCGACGCGCGAGCCCATCATCTCGGCGAGGTTCTCGCGGGTGTAGCGGCAGCTGACGCTCCGCCCGGCGAGGTTGATGACGGCGTCGGCACCGTCGACGGCCTCGGTCCAGGGGCCGAGGGTGCGGCCGTCCCAGTGCAGGTGGTGGGGGCGGGAAGGGCTGCGGGTGAGCACGACGAGGCGGTGGCCGGCGGCGAGGAGGCCGCGTTCGAGGACGGCGCCGACATGGCCGGTGCCGCCGGGGATGACGATCTTCATGAGGTTCCTCCTTCCCTCCCAAGCGTACTCCATTTATTGAACACGTTCAAATACTTTCCGAGTGCGACCGGACACGCGCCGCCCGAACGATACGGCGTCCGACGGTCCCCGCTGAGGACCCGCGATCGGTACGCTGCCCACAGTGAACGTGACGTTCAATGAAGGACCCCTCCATGACCGATGCACCTCTCGACGACGATCCTGACGAGGACCGCTCCCCCGGCACCTGGATCGTGGTGTTCGTGCTGCTGCTCGCCGCCGTCGGGGTCGGCGTCTTCCTGATCCTCCCCTCGGGCGACGACAGCGGCGGGACCTCGGCGGCCGCCACCACCTCGATCACCGACGAAACCGCGTCACCGACGGCGTCCGCGAGCCCCCAGCCGAGCCCCGAACCGCTCAGCGAACCAGCGCCGAACCTCGACGAGACCACCAACGCGGCCGAGACCACGGAACCGGCGCTGCCGACCGTGCCGCCCTCTGAGCACCCGCCCTGCACCGCCTACCTCGACACCGGACCGGCCTCGGCCTCGGAAGTCGAAGCGGCGCTTGAGAACGCGGCCGGCACCCAATTCTGGACCAACTCGAGCGTCGAACTCCCCGACGACCTCGTCAAGGCCGTCTCGTGGATGGAGAGCGGCTGGCAGTCCGACATCGTGGCCTGCGACGGCGGCACCGGCCTCATGCAGATCCAGCCCGAGACCGAGGAGTTCATCAACACCCGGTTCGAACTCGACCTCGACCGCACGGGGGTCGAGGAGAACGCGATGCTCGGCAGCGCGCAGCTCCAGTGGCTCGCGAAGTACTTCGCGGTCAACTACTTCGGCGGCGCCGACCCGGGCAGCTACTCGCTCGAGGACGACTGCGGCAGGGACGACACCGTGCCCGACCATCTCGAGCGGTGCCTGCTCAACGCCGTCATCTCGGCGTACCAGGCGGGCTTCGGCACCGTCGAAGCCGCCCTCGACGCGGGCGGGCACCCCGACTACCCGAATCCGCAGTACATCGAGACGGTCCGGGCACTGCTCGACCTGCGGCCCTGGGCCTGAACCGCGACAGAGACCGCTCATCGCCCGGTCGCGTTCGCGTATTTGTCGGTGCGATCGCGTAGCCTGCCGAGGTTCGCGACGAGCTTGGAGGCCCCGTGAAGTTCAGGAAGATCGACGACAAGCGTTCCATGCGGAAGCCGCTGTGGGAGCAGGAGCGGCTCCGGCCCTTCGACGAGGAGCCCGAGCCGGACTTCGAACTCAGCGAGCGCCTGATCGACGGCCTGGAGTGGACGGGCGGTCAGGGCGACGGCAGCCTGGACCAGTCGCTGCTGCGCGGGGTGGACTTCTCGGGGACCGTGCTCGCTCCTTTCGAGATCGTGGACGTGACCGTCGAGCGTTCGGTGCTGGCCAACGGCCGCTGGGAGCGGACGACCGCGCGGCGGCTGGAGATCACCGACAGCCAGCTGGTGGGTTGGCAGGCGCAGTTCGAGCTGGCCCAGGACGTCTACATCGCCGACTGCCGGGCGGATTTCGCGGGCATCTCGATCGGGACGGCGAAGGGGCCGGTGGTCTTCGAGCGGTGCCGCTTCATGAACGCGACGTTCCTCGGCGACCTCTCGAAGACCGTGTTCATCGACTGCGCCTTCCCCGGCGCGGACTTCTCGCGGATCGGCAACGCCAAGGGCTGCGACCTGCGCCGCGCCGAGCTGTCGGGCATCACCGGCCTGATGAGCCTGCGCGGGGCGCTCATCACCGCGGACCAAGCGGTCGAGATCGCCGGGGAGCTTGCGACGGCGGCGGGTTTCAAGCTGGCTTGATCGGCGTTGCGGCGTTGCGGCGTTGCGGCGTTGCGGCGTTGCGGCGTTGCGGCGTTGCGGCGTTGCGGCGTTGCGGCGTTGCGGCGTTGCGGCGTTGCGGCGTTG
>NZ_JBFAMQ010000024.1:0-13826 GCF_040674615.1 Glycomyces sp. NPDC049804 | reverse complement strand
TGCGGCGACCGATCCTAACCATCGATCGTTCGCGCCACCACCTGTCTGCCGGACTCACATCGCGGCCGCGACCGATATCGACCTCTCCTCTTACCGCACCTCCTCGAAGGTTCCCGAGTGCACCTCGCCGACCCTGCCGCCTCCTGCGTCCAATGACCGGAACATGGTGACCCGCTTCGTCTTGAAATCCAGCACCTGCGTCACGGCCGCGCCCGAGCGCTCGTTCCAACCCACCAGGTACATCCGCGGCGAGAGCTCGGCGACGTACAGCATCACCTCCTCCGAGCTGCCCTCCACGGCACCGTCGATCTGCTCGTACACCATCCGGTTGCCCTCCGCCGCAAAGGTGTTGTGGAAGACCACCCCGTTGTCCAAGCGGATGTCGAAGGCCTTCCCCGCGAACGCGAAATCGGTCATGACCGTCTCCTTCCTCGACTGCGCCCATGGTCCGCATCGGCGCGGACCATCTAGGCCGCTCTCCAACCTAGGAGATCAACGGCTCTGGCACAGGCGATTCGAGGAGCCTGGCATGGTCGAAACCGGTCAAGGGTAGGCGGCTTCGGCCCGTTCGGTCGGTCGGGTCGATCACCGGTCCTCCACGACCTGCTGCGATGCTCCCTCCTGCGCGGGTGGTCTCTCGTCCGCGGTCGCAATCGCCGTCTCGATGGCCGCTCGTGCGGCGTCCAGGCGGGTGCGGAAATCCTCGTCTTCGGTCTCGGCCAGCGCTTCGAGAGTGGTGCGCCTTCGCCGCAGTGACCGTTCCAGCCAGTCCTGCCATTCGGCCGTGGCCTCGGCCGCCGCGACGGTCGCGGGCCGCCAGACCGGCATGGGTGCGCCCGCGGCCGCGAAGCGCGGATTGGGTTTGAGCCCTTCGGGTTCAGGCAGGAAGTCGCGGACTGCGGCGTCGGTCCAGCCTCGTGTGCGCAGGATCGGCTTGGTCAGCCAGACCGTGCCGTCGCGCTGCCGCACGAACTGCGGCCGCGGCGGCGCGGGCGGCCCCTGCCATTCCAGGGCCAGCGGTTCGAAAGAGGGTGGGTCGTCGGGCGGTGGTTCGGGAAGGGCCGCCGCTCGAGCCTTCGGGAGCGAGGGCGGCATCCCTGCGGCGCGGCTCGGTTCGCGCGCAGTGGCGAGGTCTGCCGGTAGCGGTGTTTCGGGTTCCAGGCTCGGGAACGGCCCCAGTCGGTCGGCCGTTGCCAGGGAATTGAGGAGCCATCGGGCGAAGTGCGCTCGTAGCGGCTCGTCGGGGATGGTCTCGAATGGCAGGGCCTGAGTGATCATCTCGAGGCCGGCCTCGGTCCGTGAACTGTCTGATGCTTTCGCTGCCATCGCATCGTCCAATCGGTTCTCGCGCCGCACCCGACGGGTGTTGCGCGCGCTATTCAGTTGCCTCCGCAACCGTAGGAGCGGGGTACGACAATTTCCGGTGCTCGCGCACTGACCTGTGAGGACCTTCACTGCGCGGCGGTATTCCGCGCCCGGTCAACGACGCGTCAGCGCCGTGTCAGCGCGCCCGGCGATGGTGCTTCCGAACCCACTTCCGAGAGGCTGGAGCACGCGGCCGCCGTCGACCTGGCCATGGCTGCCTGCGTGAGGGCGGCGATGGCTTTCGCGCATGGCGACGCCGCGCATTCGGCGCGCCTTCTCGGGGTCACCTTCAATTGCTCGGCGAGCTCGACGGGAGCGGCTACGACGCGACGCTGCGCACTCCCGAGCGCGCTCGCGAAGCGCTGGGCGACAGGGCGTTCCAGGAGGCGTTCGACGACGATGCCAAGCGGCGCGGGACGCCGTCACGGCCCTGCCGCGGGCCTGCCCCTCAGCGCCAGGGCCGCACCGCCACCACCGCGCTCGTCGCCAGCGGGCCGTACAGGTGCGGGTACTCGGGCGCGCCGGGCGCGGGCGATTCGTAGCGGATCGGCACGTCGACCAGGTCCGAGTCGATGACCAGGACGACGAGCGGCCCCGGGTGGTCGCCGTAGACGAGCGCCGCGACGGTGTCGAGCTGCTCGGGCAGCGAGCAGTGGATGAACCCCTCCTCGGCGAGGGTCCTACCGCGCGTCGAGCCCTCGTACGCGCCCGCGGCCAGCGCGGCCTCCCACAGGCCCGGTTCGGTCAGGTGCAGCAGCTCGGTCATGCCCGCACGCTACCGCAGGGCACACGGCAGCGCCCCGCGCCGGACGCGGGGCCGCACGTGCCGGTTCAAGCCTTCCGGAAGTGCTCGCGGGCCGGTCGCACGGCCAGAAGCGCCACGCCGAGGACGCATCCGGCCGAGTGGAGGACGGCGGCGACCGTTACGGCAGCGGGGCGGCTGCGGTCGGCGGACATCGGAGCCTCCTTCGGCGAGGGCGGTACGGCGGGTGCCGCTGCCAGCCGTTACGTTCGCCGCCTGCGCTGACGCGCGACTGACAACGCGTTATCGGCCACCGGACCGCTTGCGCCGCAATGTCTTCGGGAACGCCGCCGTCCGCGACCGGTTCCGGTCGCGGACAGCGGGAAGGGGATCCGGGTCAGTCGGCGTAGCGGACGGTGAGGTCGCCGACGCTGGTGTTCACGGTGATGACGTAGTCGGCGTCCTGGGAGGCGCTGGTGTCGATGTCGATGTCCTGGCTGCCGACGCCGGCCTCGAACTCGATGTCGTAGGTGGTGCCGTCGTTCGGGACCAGGATCTCGACGTCGCCGGTGTCGGCCGTGACCGTGATGTCGCCGCGGACCTCGGCGTACTCGAGCCTGACGGAGCCGACGCTCGCCTCGACCGCAGTACCGGTGGCGCGCAGGTCCTCGCCCTCGACGTCCCCGACGCTGGCCTCGACGTCGATCGCGCCGTCGACGCCGTCGAGGACGATGTCGCCGACCGAGTTCTCGGCGGTGACGGCGGTGCCGCCGGGCACGGCGAACGTGTAGTTCACCTCGCACTCGTCACCGCCCCAGACGATGAAGAACCGCTCGTCGCACTCGCCGACGACGTTGAAGACGTCGCCGCTCCAGGACTCGCTCGTCGCGGGTTCGTCGCTGTGCCAGCGGGTCTCGCGGTCGACGACGAGGGTGCCGTCGGCGGAGGCGGTGAACTCGAGGTGGCCCACCTCGATTTCAGCGTCGACGCCCGACACCGCTTGCGTGTACGTCTCGGTGCGCTTGTCGCTCTCCTCGGGAGAGGCGGCGGTCCAGATCCAGACCCCGGCGACGGCCATGCCGAACAGGAGGACGAGGCCGGTGCAGGCGGCGCCGACGATCCACCAGACGGTGCGGGCGGTGCGCTGCGGTTCGGGCGGGGTGGGATTGGTCTGCTTCTCGGGGGTGTCGATCATGACCGGTCCTTCGTGTTGCCTTGCAGGAACTTGAGAATGGCGAGCACGCGGCGGTTGCCGCTGTCGGTGGGCGGGAGGCCGAGCTTCGTGAAGATGGAGTTGATGTGCTTGCTGACCGCGCCCTCGCTGAGGACGAGGACCGCGGCGATGCCGGCGTTCGAGCGGCCTTCGGCCATGTGCGACAGCACTTCCCGCTCACGCGGGGTGAGCCGGTCGAGTTCGCTGCCGTTGCGGCGCACCAGGAGCTGGGAGACGACCTCGGGGTCGAGCGCGGTGCCGCCGGCGGCGACGCGGCGCAGGGAGTCGAGGAACTCGGCGACGTCGGCGACGCGGTCCTTGAGCAGGTAGCCGATGCCGCGCATCTGCCCGGTGAGCAGTTCGACGGCGTACCGCTCCTCGACGTACTGGGAGAGCATGAGGACCGCCAGATCCGGGTAGCGGCGGCGCAGGACCAGCGCGGCCCGCACGCCCTCGTCGCTCTGGTCGGGCGGCATCCGCACGTCCGCCACGACGAGGTCGGGG
Organism: Glycomyces sp. NPDC049804; assembly: GCF_040674615.1. NCBI lineage: Bacteria > Bacillati > Actinomycetota > Actinomycetes > Glycomycetales > Glycomycetaceae > Glycomyces > Glycomyces sp. NPDC049804. The sequence goes on along the minus strand of NZ_JBFAMQ010000024.1, from coordinate 10,002 downwards.
CAGTCGCGCTCGACCGAGCGGAGCAGCGCCTCGGCGTCGCCCACGGTGTCGACGACCTCGATGCCCCCGATCTCGAGGAGCCGGGCCAGGCCCTCGCGCAGCAGGACCGAGTCCTCGGCGATCACGACGCGCATGGCAGCTCCGCTTCGATGACGGTGGGTCCCCCGAGGGGGCTGGTGATCTGGAAGGTCCCGTCGACCGAGCGGACCCGGTCGGCGAGGCCCTGGAGTCCGGTGCCGCCCTGGGGATCGGCCCCGCCGCGGCCGTCGTCGGCGATCCGCAGATGCAGCCGTCCGTCCTCAAGGGAGATCGAGACGGCGGCGTGCTCGGCGCCCGAGTGTCGGGCCACATTGGTCAGCGCCTCGGAGACGACGAAGTAGGCGACGGCCTCCACGTCGCGGGCGACGCGCCGGTCCATGTCGACCCGCAGGCGGACCGGGACGGGAGAGCGGGCGGCGACCGCTGAGAGGGCGGCGTCGAGGCCGCGGTCTTCGAGCACGGCCGGGTGGAGGCCGCGCACGAGGTCGCGCAGGTCGGTGAGGACCTGCTTGGCCTCCTCGTGGGCTTCGGCGATGGCGCGGGTGCCCTCTTCGGGGAGGTCGGTGAGGGTGGCGCGGGCGATGCCGAGGTTCATGGCGAGGGAGGTGAGCCGCTGCTGCGCGCCGTCGTGGAGGTCTCGCTCGATGCGGCGGCGCTCCGCGTCCGCCGCATCCACAGTGGAGTCACGACTGGCGGCGAGGTCGGTCACGCGCATCTCGAGGGCCTCGGTCCGGCTGGTGCCCAGGAGGAGCCGCGCGAGCAGCCCGTCGAGGGCGGCCAGGCCCTGGGTGAGCCAGGGCGCGGCGATCGTCACGATGATGCCCGCGCCGCAGAGGATCCAGTGCATCGCGCCCAGTCCCGAGCGCGCACCGAGGACCGGCGCGAGGACCATCATCGGGCCCGTCGTCCAGGCGGCGATCGCGAGCACCGCCGCGAAGGAGGCGCCGGCCCCGGCGATCAGGTGGTACGAGAGCTGGCGCCATGTGCGCGGGTTCCGCACCAGGGCGAGGAGGGCGCGCGGCGCGAACGTCACCGGCTGCGCGGCCGTCCCCTCGGGCCACGCGGTGCCGAGGAACGCGGTGTGGCGGCTGCGCTGCGCGGCCGTGAGCGCGCCGTTGACCACTAGCAGCGCCCCGGCGGCGATGATCGGCACCACGATCGAGACGAGCCCGGCCAGGCCGGTGGCGGTGAGCACGAAGATGACCACGCCACCGACGGAGCCGAGCACGGCGCCGGTGACGAGGTGCATGAGTGAGCGCCAGGTCGATCCGGCCCCGAAGGCCCGCACCGCCGCGCGGGGGGCTCTGCGCCAGAGGATCGGCGGCGCCGTTGAGATGTCCATGCCCCAAACAGTAAATTCGCGCGCGGCCGCCCGCATTGCCGCTGGAGCCCGACTTCACGGTGAAGTTTTCTCCACCCCTCGCCGCTCGGTCCCCGCTCCGCGCTGGGAGCCATTAGTATTCGAAGGCCCCTCCCGCCGGTGCCCTGCCCCGCACCGGTTCTCGCGAAAGGACCCCTCTGTGGCGGACGTGTCCCTCATCGGCCTGGGCGTGCTCATCCAGCTCTACGTCCTGCTGATCCTCGCCTACGCCGACCGCCTGTCCGAGATCGGCATCCTGCACGTCACCTCGACGATGTTCCCGGCCGGCACGGAGGACACGCAGCGCCCGCCAGCGGGCAGGCTCGTCGCGGTCTGGTCCATCCGGACCCTCGTCGCGATCGCCACACTCCTGATCGCGGTGCTGCCCTTCGCCCTCGTCGAAACCGTCGCCGTCGAGTACACGCTCGTCGGACCGTCCTGGAGGTGGTTCTACGCGACCTCGGCGATCGCCATCGCCTCCGGCGCGGTCATCTGGCTGATGATGCTGCGCGGCAAGCGCTCCGAGGCCAAGATCAAACGCGGCGCCCTCCGTCTGCCCACACTGGACTCGATCGGCGGGCACGCCGCCACCGCCGACGTCGCCGATCAGATCCGCGCGGCCGGGCTCATCAGCCGCCGCACGTTCTTCACGACGACCGTGGGCGTCACCGCCACCATCGCCTCGTGCGCCGTCTACAGCGCCAACCCGGTGCTCGCCTCGTACACCCGCGCCGAGCAGGACGGCGTCGGCTTCGCGATGCTCATGGCCGGGGCCGTCATCGTCGGCGTCGCCTCGTACGTCTTCGGGCGCCTCCAAGCCCCCGCCGGGGAGGCGCTGCGCCGCATCGAGTACCTGTACGGCTCCCGCCTCGCCGACGCCGAGCGCGACTTCCGCCTCGTCGCCGCCTATCGCGCCTCGCTCCCCCGCTACCTGCGCGCCGCCGCCGCCCGCTACCTGCGCAAGGACTGGTTCACCGACGTCGACACCAAGGGCCCGCGCATGGCGTCCATGACCCTCCTCGCCGCCGCCGACATCATCCAGCGCAGCGACTTCAACGGCCACGCCTTCGCCGCCGCGCCCCCGCCTCAGGTCCGCGAAGTCGGCCTCCGCGCCGCCGCCGTCCTCGTCTCCCCCTGGGACCGCGCCGCCCTCGCCGCCCTCGCCCGCGCCGCAGGCGTCCTCGACGAGCACGGCGAAGTCCGCCCCGAACTGGTCGAAGCCACCGAGTACCGCTTCCAGCGCCGCCTCCGCGACATGACCGACCTCAGCGGCCGCGTCCTCGCCGCCATAGCCGGCGCCATCGCCGCGGTGACCTCCATCGTCACCCTGATGAACGTCTTCTAGAGGCGCTCAAGGGCGATCGGCGGCGGACCGATCCGGAAGGGCCGGTCAGTCGTGCTCCTCGCCCGGAGCATGGGTGTGGTCCTCTTCCTGCCCGGTCGCTTCCGCTTCCGGTTCGGCGCTGGTCTCCGCATCCGCGGGGGACTCCATGTCGGTGTCCTCACCGGAGCCGTGCTCGTGATCGTGGCCGTCGTCCTCGTGGTCCGCGGTACCGGGGTCGTGCGCGTGGCTGTGCTCCAGGGCGGCAGTGGATCCCGGGACGGCCATCGCGCCGAGGGCGACGAAGGCGAGCACGACGACCGCCCGATACCCGGCGGCGGACAGGACGCCGTGGCGCTCACGCGGCAGCAGCGACCACAAGAGCCCGACGACGACGGCGACTTCCATTGCGGCCGTGATCAGGTCGGCAGGCCCGAACGTCTCGGGCACTCCGGCATGGGGGCCGAACGGCACGCCCCAGACGCGGCTGACGGCCCACACGCCGAGAAGGCCGATGTTGGCGATCAGCCCTGACACGCGGAGGAAGGCGTTCCCGATCGGGAAGGCCAGCAGGCCCCACAAGAGTTGGAATCCCGCGGTGACCGCGAAGAACGCACCGGCCAGGGCCCACTCCTGCCAGTGCGTCGGGGTGGCGAAGACGTGCACGACGCCGGCGGCCAGGCTCGCCACCGCGGCGACCTGCCGCGCGAGCCGCGCATCCGTCAGGGCCCGGCGGGGATCGCGGGGCGCCGCGTCGCCCTCGGCCGCATCCAAAGACGGCTTGCGGGGGGAAGGCGGGGTCCGGCCGCGGCGGTCCTCGGCAGCGCCGAGGGTCCTGCCGGGCAGGAGTGAGAACACCTGGGTGTCCCAGTCGTCGTCCGATCCGTCTCCGGCCCATCCGCGGTCGCGCGAGTCCGCACTGCCGCGCCGCTCGTCCGGGTAGGGGTCGGCCCACCGTTCTTCCGGGCGTCCACCCGGCATTCCGGCTGGAGCAAGTCCGGCGGTGCGGCCCGCTCGTGGTGCGGGCCGCTGCGGTGTCACGGTCGGGAAGTGCCCGGCCGTCGGACCAGGGCTCGGCGGTCCGGAGCGCTCGCGTCCCGACCGCGGGTCGGGTGCTTCGACGCTGTGGCGTCGGGAAAGGCGTCCCAGCGGATACGGATCGCCGCTTTCGGCGGACTGCCCGCCCGCATAGGGGCGCCCACGGGGCGGCTGCCGGTCCAGCGGTGCACGGCTGTCTCGGGGTCGGTTCACGGGTGGTCTCTCGCTTCAGGTCGGTCGGCGGCGCACAGCACCGCCAGAGGGTCGGAGGAGATGCGTTCGGCCCCTGGGGGGCGAGCGCTCCTAGACCCTGTTGACCTGCAGCTCGGAGACGGGATCGGTGGGTGAGCGGTCCCTGGGTTCGACCACGATCCCCAGCGGTGAAGCCGGCTCGACGCAGTCCGCGACGGGGTCGGTCGGGCTGTCCGCCGGAGCGTGGCCGTCGGCGTCGGGGAGCACGGCCAGACCGCATGCGTGCGCGCCGTGGTCGTGCGAGGGCGCGTCGCCGTGCTCGTGTCCGGCCTCGTGGTCGTACGAGGAGGTCGCGTGCGCGTCGCTTTGCGGACCGAGCAGGTGACCGAGCGTGAGGATTGCGGCGATTCCCACCAGCAAGAGCGCGAATCGCTTGCGGTCCAGGGGACACCTCGCATCGCCGACCGAGATCTCGCCGTCGGCGCAGGCGGCGCCGGCGGCATGCGCGACTGTAACACGCGACACGGTGCGAGGCGTAGTCCGCGAATGCGCGAAGGGCGCTGGGGCTTCGCGAACCACCCCGCCGGCAGCGCTAGGTAGGATGGCGCCGTGCCGAGGAGCCTGATGCGCGTCGCGCTCGTCGCCGGGCTGATGCTCGGCATCATCGCGATGCACTCGTTCGGGCACGCCTCGCACGACGAGGATCAGAGCGCCGTGACGGCCCATGCCGCGCACCACGGCCACACCATGAACGCCGAGCCCGCCTCCGACGAGGACGACGACCGGTCCGCACTGCTCTCGGCCCTCGGCCTCATGGCCTGCGGAGCCGTCCTCGCCCGATTCGCCTTCGACTGGTTGCGCCCGTCCACCTGGTCGCAGCTGTGGCGCACCGCCGCTGCGGCGATCGAGCGCATCTGCTGCGCTCCAACGCAGGTCGGGCTCCCCCCTCCGCTCGTGCAGCCCACCGGCGTCACCGTCAACCGAATCGCCTTGCTGCGGATCTAGATTCGGCCCCCGCCCGGGGATAAGCCGCTGAATCACCTTCCATAGCAACGCCATTCGAAAGGCCAACCATCTTGCGTGCTTTCACACGCCGCTCCATGCTGCGCGGCGGCGCCGTCGCACTGCCGTTCGCGGCCCTCGCCGCCTGCTCGAACGACGAGCCGCCGAAGCCGGCCTTCGTCGAACCGGACGATGAGCGGGTCGCCGCCGCCGAGGCCGCCCGCAACCCCGGCCGGGTCCGGGAGTTCCAGCTCAACGCGACCGCCGCCGCAGTCGACCTCGGCGGCCTGGTCGTGCCGACCTGGTCCTACGGCGGCACGGTTCCCGGGGCCGCCATCCGAGTCGCGAAGGGCGAGCAGGTCAAAGCGGTCCTCGTGAACGACCTGCCCGAGCCGACCACCGTCCATTGGCACGGCCTCCAGCTGCGGTGCGACGCCGACGGCGTCCCCGACCTCACCCAGGCGCCGATCGCACCTGGAGCGTCGTTCACCTACCAGTTCACCGCCCCCGACGCCGGGACCTACTGGTTCCACCCGCACACCGGAACGCAGCTCGACCGCGGCCTGTACGCGCCGCTCATCGTCGACGACCCCGACGAGCCGGTCGACTGGGACCTGGAGTGGACCGTGGTCCTGGACGACTGGATGGACGGCGTCACCGGCACCCCTGACGACGTCCTCGACCAGTTGCGGGCGGGCATGTCGATGGACCACGGCGGTATGGACATGGGGCTCATGACCGACGGCCACATGCTCATGGGGGCCTCCTCCGACCTCCTCGGCGACGACGCCGGGGACGTCTACTACCCGCACCATCTCGTCAACGGCCGCCTGCCCGCCGACCCGGAGGTGTTCGAGGCCGATCCGGGCGCGCGCGTCCGCATCAGATTCATCAACGCCGGCGGCGACACCGCCTACCGGGTGGCCCTCTCGGGCCACCGGCTCACCGTCACCCACACCGACGGCTTCCCCTGCGTCCCAGCGGAAGCCGATGCGGTCCTCATCGGGATGGGCGAGCGCTACGACGCGGTCGTCACCTTGGGAGACGGCGTGTTCGCGCTCGTCGCCGAAGCCGAGGGCAAGCAGATGCGCGGCCGGGCCCTGGTGCGGACCGGCTCGGGCGAGGCTCCGGCGACGGACTTCGCCCCCGCGGAACTGACCGGCCACGTGCTCGCCTACGACGAGCTCGCGCCGGCCGAGGCGGTCGCGTTGGAGGCGCGCGAACCGGACCGGACGATCGACCTCGAACTCACCGGATCGATGGGCGAGTACGACTGGGCCATCAACGGCAGGCCGCACGACCTGGACAACCCGTATGCCGTCGAAGAGGGCGAGCGGGTGCGGCTGCGGTTCACCAACGACGGCCACATGTGGCACCCGATGCACCTGCACGGCCACACGTTCGCGCTCGCCGGGACGGGCCTGCGCAAGGACACCGCGATCGTCCTGCCGGGCCGGACCCTGGAAGTCGACTTCGACGCGGTCAATCCCGGCCGCTGGATGGTCCACTGCCACAACCTCTACCACGGCGAGGCGGGCATGATGTCCGTCATCGGCTACCGGGACTGACGGGGCGGTGAGCCGGGCGGCGTCGCCCGGCTCATCGCGTTCGCGACCTCTGACGCTCGGCGGCCGGGGCCGGCGCGTCCCCTGCGGCCGCACGGCCCGGCCTGGTCGAACGACCACCGCCGGGCCCCGCGAGCGCACATGGCCGGGTCGTCTACCATGAGCGCGTCTCACCCCGCGGTATCGGACGAGCAGACACCATCCGGCGCATCGGGCGCCGCAGGAAGGCTGACGCGTTGACCTGGTTGCAGTCGCTTTGGAAGGCCACACTCATCGTGGTGGCCGTCGGAGTGGCGCTCATGCACTCAACCGGTCACGCCTGCAGCGACGACGTCTGCAGCCCCGAAGCGTCACCGGTCGCCGCCGCGTTCGACTCCCACGCCGACATGGTCGGCGACGCGGACTCCGGTCATCACGGCCATCCCATGGGCACCGGCATGAACCCCTTGCAGGTGTGCATGGCGATCCTCACCGGGCTCGCGCTCGCCGTGTCGCTGTGGGCGATCTGGCGGCTCGCAAGACTCGTCGCCGCCACTCGTCCGGCGACGCCCCTGCGGCGCGCCGGGTGGGGCGCACCGGCCTCGCCGCCCTCCGGAGGCAGGCTGTCCCACCTCGAACTCTCGGTGTTCCGCATATAGGCCGAACCGCTGGTCCCCGGACCGCTTCGACCCGTATCAGCGACAACACCTTCGACAGGAGAGTTCTCCAATCATGCGCAAGACCTTCACCGTGCGCCGCGCGCTGTCCGCCGGCATCGCCGCCTTCGCCGCGCTGTCCATCGCCGCCTGCTCCGGCGGGGACGGCGAGGGCGGCCACGACATGGACTCCATGGAGTCCGAGTCCGCCGAGGCCGACTTCAACGACGCGGACGTCATGTTCCTGCAGATGATGATCCCGCACCACGAGCAGGCCGTCGAGATGGCCGACCTCGCCGCCGAGCACGCCGAGGACCCCGAGGTCGTCGCACTGGCCGGTCAGATCGCCGCCGCGCAGCAGCCTGAGATCGACCAGATGACCGCCCTCCTCGAGGGGTGGGGCGAGCCGACCGAGATGGAGGGCCATGAGGGCATGGCCATGGGCGGCATGGCGACCGAGGAGCAGATGACCGAACTCTCGGCCGCTCACGGTGCCGACTTCGACAAGCTGTTCGTCGACCTCATGATCGCCCACCACGAGGGCGCGGTCACTATGGCCGAAGAGCACCACGCCGAAGGCCAGAACGCCGACGCGTCCGCCATCGCCACGGCGGTCATCGACGCGCAGACGGCCGAGATCGCCACCCTGCAAGAGATCCAGGCGCGGCTCTAACGCCGTCGGTCCGGGGGCGGTGTTCACCGCCCCCGGACCCGCCGCCGTCCGACGACCGCATGCCCGCCACGCAATCGCCGTCCCCGGGCCGCTCGCGACCCCCGGAAAACCAGCCAGGCCCCGTCGAAGACGGAGCCTGGCTGGATTGCTGTGGTCGGGTTGACAGGACTTGAACTCCCTCGTCCCGAACTATCGGCATGGGGGACATCGAAGGGCAACCAAGGTGCATCAAGGCTGGTCAGAGCCTACCCGAGACATCCTCGCTCGCAGCGGTTGCTGTACTTCGCTGCTGCAGTCGCAGGGCATCCGACCTACTGCCACGACTCATTCCTGCAGCTCGCCTTCCAGAGGCTTGCTCGCAACAGCCGGACCGCGCCTAATCGCGCGAAGATTCAACAGCTGAAGACTTCCCCGTTCGGTCAGCTTCCAATAAGTCTTGGTGTCGCTCGCAGGCCGCCGCTTCACGCCACTCTCAATAAGCCCGAGCGCCGCAAACTGCACCTTGATGTCATTGAAGCAATCGGTTGTAATTTCGGCGTCGTAGATTCCACCCACTCTTTTGGGCTTCTCCTGTGCGTCACCCGAATCAACTGCTTCCGGCTCACTCTCCAGCAGCTCGTCCTGCGCCATCGTCAAGCATAGAGCGGAGAGGCTCTCCACCATTCCATCCTCTGATGCCTCATCCATCAGTTCAGGAGCAAGATGCTTGAAGATCTTGTTCCAAGTTATTCGTGTATTCCAATGTGATTTCAAGCGGTTCCGCTGGTAGGCATTACCACTGTCAATCGTTTCCTGCCAATGAAACTCTAGGATGCATTCGAGAACAAATTCATCTTCACCCTGAACCAGATCGGCAGGATCGGGACTATCCAGATGCTGACGTTGCTCATCCTTCAAGTCAGCATTCAGTTCTTTGACCCTTGCACGGAGCTCAGCCAGCTCGGCCTTTACTTCTGGCGTCATTGCCTCGTCAGCTCGGATCCAGCCAACTGCAGGACTTGATTTCCTAATTTGCATGATTGCGAGTGCAACTTGCCCAGGTAGATCGTTCGGCTCCTTCCAGTATTTCACCATTCTTTGCTCAATCTTAGTTCGAAATGAGTCAAGCTTCTTGCGCAACTCGGGATCGAGGTCAAGCTTGTCGGCTATTAGTTTTCCCGGGTCGCCATGAAGAAATCCCATTACGGGCTTCTTTTGCTTTACAGCGTAATCAAATTCCATCTCTGTATACGAGATCTCAGCCTTGTCATCGACACTCCCGTAACGCCCGCCAACGATTACGACATAATAGTCACATAGGTCAATAACCTTCTTGATTAGGTCAAATTTCTCATCATCTGATGCCGGAAAGAGCTCCATACCAGCTGGGATGCAATCTGCCTCAAGCAGAGTTTGAAGGACAGCACGTCGTTCTTCCACAAGGTCCTTAAATGTAGAGCTGATGAAGACCTGCTCGCGCTTTTCAATCGTCATAATGCTCACTGTACCGACAGGGAGAGGTCCATGTCCCTCTTCGGTGCTTGTAAATCAGAGCTCAATAGTCTCACTGGCAACTTCAGTCAGATGGAGGCCGGGTTCATTGACCGGGGGCGGGTGCGCCCGTAAGGCCGCCTTGAAGATGTATAGAAAGTTCTCACAAGGGGCCGTGGCCCGGGCCGCGTCGAAGGGTGGGGCCGGTAGCGACGTTCAAAGACGTTGGCACGACTCAGGCTTCGTCGGAAGAGCAGTGGGATCGAGCCGCGCAACCTTCACCGCTTCGTCGTCAACCATCTCAAGCTGCCGGGGTTCCCCGGATCTCGTGCACGATGCCCGGCGGAACTGTTGCTCGCTGCTGATGGATCTCGACGTTGGCGTTACTGTGAATCGCTGCTGTAGACACAGTCAGGGGGCCGGAATCCCATTGCTGGGAGACCGGCCCTGAACTGCTTCTTCATCTGTCGGGTTGACAGTGTCCTCGTTCAGGACATAGGAAACCCATCTCTCGGGTCATAGGCAACATTCGGGTGTCTGATCTCGGGCATGTCGAAAGCCCGTCTGATCATCACCGCGGTCATCCTCGAGGGCCGGCCCCAGGCCGAGGTCGCCCTCGCCTACGGCGTCTCGAAAGGCTGGGTGTCCAAGCTCGTCGCCCGCTACCGCGCCGAAGGCGCCGCAGCATTCGAACCCCGCTCACGGCG
>NZ_JBFAMQ010000023.1:0-51503 GCF_040674615.1 Glycomyces sp. NPDC049804 | reverse complement strand
TCAGCGATCGAGGCCCACAGCTCATCGAGGTGACGACGCAGCTCCTTGAAGGTGGCGTGGGCGCAGTACTCAGCGACCATGGCCTCGGGAGTCGCGCATTCCACCGAGGCATCGAAGGGGGAAGGGGCCGGGGTCGTGAAGGGGGTGCGGGCGAACAGGCGCATGGCCGGGGTTCGCTCGAGCTGGCGGACAGCATAGGCGACCTGGTCGATCCTGGCTTTCCCTGTCGTTGCCGCCTTTGCCAGGATCCGGAACTTTCCCGACAGCCGCGCGATGGCTGCGATGGATCCTGCCGTGTTGTAGGTGAAGTCGAACTGGGAGACCAGGAGATCCCGCAGGGCGGAGAACCCGAACACCGAGCGGTGGAGCCCCTGCTCCTTCATCTCGATCACCGAGGAGAGGACCTGGGCGTGCTGGGCGTTGATGAGCGAGGCGGCGTCATCGAGAGCGGAGCGGATGGCGGTGGCGCGGGCGGAACCGGGGGTGTTGGTGCAGCTGCTCATCGACGCCTCGCCTCCTTCCGCTGTTCTCGAATGATCTGGCTGTTTTCGCTTGTTTGTGCGTAGTTCAATGATGACATGGGTCGGTTGGAGGCGTCATCACTCGAAGGAGTGAATAATCCATGAGGGACATTCGTATCGGGCGTCGGACTGCCTGCAGCGCAAGGTGAATCACCGGGAGCGAGCGCTGCCGGGCAGCCGCACTGCACACCCGCGCCTCCCTCAGACCCTTTTGTCGCTGCTTGCTCTGACCGGGACCGAATCGGGCCGGGCGGCCGAAGTCCGGCCGGAGGGGAATGGGACCTCTGTGTCGCCGCCTGCTCTAACTCCGACTGCCATGGCGCGGAAGGCCGCACGGCCCGCCCTTCGCCGCATCCTGCCTCGTTGTCGCTGCCGCCCGAACCTTGGCCGATGCGGCGCGGCAAGTCGCAGTGCACGCCGACACCAGCTCAGCCACGAGTCGGCATCAAGTGCGGGCGCGCCCCACCCCTACTCCGGGCGCACGAACGCGGGGTACTTGCCCGGGTTGAGGCGGTAGGCGGCCAAAGCGTTCGCGTGACCGTGGCCGAGCCCGTGCTCCGCTTTGAGCCAGTTCACGACCTCCATCTGCTTGGTGAGGCCGCTCGCGTCGATGAGGGCGAACCACTCCTCGACCGGGCGACCGCTGCGCTCTTCGATGGACAGGAAGTAGGATGCAGGACCCTGGTTCGGGTTCTTCGCGTTCATGGTGTGCTCCTTGTGGTCGAAGTGTCGTATCGGTGTAGACGAGGCTCGCGGTGCGGATTCATCGGCGGTGCGTGCCGGAGGGCGGGCCGCTCTCGCGACCCGCCCTCCGGGGGTGTGTTTCCTGGTGGTGGCTTTGCGGCGCTTAGCGCTTGTTGAACTTCTTCTTCGAGATCACGTAACCGAGCAGCGCGAAGGCCAGCGACCAGGCGATGGTGAGGACCAGGTCCGTGCCGCCGACCGCGTTCCCGAACAGGAGCGCCCGGACGACCTCGATGAACGGGGTGAAGGGCTGGTAGTCGGCGAAGTACTGGATCACGGTCGGCATCGACTCGGTGGGGACGAACGCGGAGCCGAAGAACGGCAGCAGCATCAGCGGCATCGGCGTGTTGGAGGCCTCCTCGACGGTCTTGGCGGCCATGCCGAGTCCGACGGTGAGCCAGGTCAGGCCGAAGGAGATCAGCAGCAGGACGCCGGCCAGGCCGACCCAGCCGAGCGGGTCCGCGTCGGGGCGGAAGCCGATCGCGATCGCCACGCCGAGCGTGACGGCGATGCACAGGAAGGACTGGACCACTGAGGCGATCACGTGTCCGGTGAGGACGGAGACCCGGGCGATCGACATGGTGCGGAACCGGTCGATGATGCCCTCGGTCATGTCCATGGCGACGCTGATCGCGGTGCCCTGCACGGCGGCGACGATCGCCATGAGCATCATGCCGGGCGTCAGGTAGGTCAGGTAGGCCTCGCGGCCGCCGACGGCGCTGCCTTCAACGCTGCCGCCGAGGCCGTCGCCGATCGTCCCGCCGAAGACGTAGACGAACAGGAGCAGGAAGACCACCGGCATGCCGACGAGCATGATCGTCAGCGACGGGTAGCGGAGCATGTGCTTGAACTGGCGGCGGAGCATGGTGGAGGTGTCGGAGAAGGAGTAGGCGAGCGTGCTCATCGGAGTCTGCTTTCTGGGCTTGGAGGTCGGTGGGGGCGGGTCACGCGGCGGCGGCCGCGGCCTCGATGTTCGTGGTGTGGCCGGTCAGGGTCAGGAAGACGTCGTCGAGGTCCGGCGTGTGCACGGTGAGCTCGTCGACCTCGATGCCCTCGCGGTCGATGGCGTCGAGGATGCGGCGCAGCGAGTGGATCGAGCCGTCCGAGGCGACCTGGACGCCGAGCGGGTCGGTGTCCGAGACGACGGCGGCGAGGGACTGCACGGCCCGCTCGACCTGGTCGGCACGGTGGAGGCGGAGTTTGACGTGGCCGCCGGGGACGAGCCGCTTGAGCTCTTCGGGCGTGCCCTCGGCGACGATCCTGCCGCCGTTGAGGACCGCGATCTTGTCGGCCAGCTCGTCGGCCTCCTCCAGGTACTGCGTGGTGAGGAAGATCGTGGTGCCGCTCTTGACGAGCTCGCGGACGATCGACCACACGACGCGGCGCCCGCTCGGGTCCAGGCCCGTGGTCGGCTCGTCGAGGAAGATCACCTTCGGGTCGCCCATGAGGCACATGGCGATGTCGAGGCGGCGCTTCATGCCGCCCGAGTAGGTCGACGGCGGGCGCTTCGCGGCGTCAACCAGGTCGAACCGCTCCAGCAGGTCCTCGGTGCGGCGCTTGGTCTCCCGCTTGCCCAAGTGGTGCAGGCGGCCCATGAGGTGCAGGTTCTCGCGGCCGGTCAGCAGTCCGTCGACGGCCGCGAACTGCCCGGTGACGCCGATGCTCTTGCGCACCGCGTCGGCGTCGCCCACCACGTGGTTGCCGTGGACGAACGCGTCGCCGCCGCCGGCGGGGATGAGCGTCGTCAGGATGTTCACCGTGGTGGTCTTGCCGGCGCCGTTGGGGCCGAGCAGGGAGAAGACGGTGCCTTCGGGGACGGAGATGTCGACGCCGCCGAGGACGGACTTCTCGCCGTAGGACTTGGTGAGGTTCCGGGCTTCGATCGCTGCGGGCTTGCTGGTCATGATTCCTTCTTCCGGGGGTCTTCGCGTGGTTCCGGTTCGGTTCCCCTCGCCGGGCATGTGAGTACTGTGGCCGCGTCCGCTGACACGGCGCTGACATCGACCTGACGCGGCGTCAGCGGGCGTGAAAGCCGCTGCGGCGGCGGGTAGAGCGTGAGCACCATTCCGAGCTCGAACACGGTTCCACCTCGATGTCCAGGGTCAGTGACAGTGCAATGTGGACTGTCGGTGGGCAGGGCTCCGCCCCGAGTCGCCGCGGCTGCGGAGGGTGCGGTCTACCGCCGGGACGCGCCCGGTGGCGCGGATGGCGTCGTCAGCGCGCCGGTGCCGGCGGTCCGAGGGCGGTGGGGTCGGGGCCTAGATGTCGAGGTCCTGCACCGGCGGGGCCTCCGCCGTGGCGGCGACCATCTGGTACAGCTCGGCCGGGATCTTCGCCTTCAGCGCTTCGAGGGTCTCGACGACCTCGAGCGAGGCGTCCCCGTAGTTCATGGCGTAGCTCTGCTCGCCGAAGCCGAGGAGCTTGCGCCAGCCGGTCTCGTTGGTCTCGTGGATGAAGTCGGGCGTCTTCTCGATGTGGATGACGAACTTGCCCGAACGCGACCGGTAGACCCGGTAGATCTCGGCCTTCTTCTCGTTCGAGCGGACCCACTCGCCGAGCTTGACGCCGGTGAACCGCTGGCGCTGGCGCTTGCGGCCGGTGCCCGGGCCGACCGGGACGGTGATCTCCTCGTAGCCCTCGAGGCGGCCCTCCTCGGCGTCGACGTAGCGCTTGAGCGCCGTCGAGATCGCCTTGGAGAGGTTGCCTCCCGCCAGTTCCTGCGCTCGGGTGTAGAGGGGCAGGTCCTTGTCGGCGACGTAGATCGTCTTGTTGGGCATGACGGCATCTTAACCTCCTTCCAGGGGTCGTCCTTGGTATACGTAGAGACTATACGTATACGTAGACGTTGTGCAAGTCCGCCCCCCGGATTTCTTGCCCGGGAACGCCGAAAGGCGGCCCCGCGATGATCCGCGGAACCGCCCTGCAAGGCTTTGAACTGGTCTTACGCGCCCTTCTGGGCCGCCAACTGCGTCAGCTGGGCCTTGACCGTCTCGACCACGTCCGTCGACGCGGTGGGCACCGAGAAGCGGATCGTCGAGTTCAGGTCCGGTGCCAGCAGCTCCGCCGAGTTGTCCGCCGCGAACACCACGTCCGTGTTCGCCTCGCCGACCACGAACACGACCTCCAGCTCGCGGATGCGCCCGTGGAACTCGCCCTCGGTCGCCCAGAACTCGACCTCCTGGTAGAACGGCACCGTCGCGCCCTGGATCGTGCCCAGCTCCAGGTCGGTCTCCTGGAACGCGAAGCCCAAGGACTCCAGCGCCTCCCAGACCGCCTTGTGCACCGGCAGCGCCTCCACCGTCAGCCAGTCCAGGTCGCCCTTGTCCAGGGCCTGGTCCAGCGACAGGTGCGTCGAGACGCCGAGCTTCATGCCCCCCACCAGCGGGCGCTGCTCCACGTTGTTGAACGGCGTCTCCCAAGGCACCTGCACCTCGAACGGGATCGGGTGGGCCGTGCCCTTCGCGAGGTCGAACTTGCCCGAGACCTCGGTCTTGAAGTAGTCGTGCACGGCGCCGGCCGCGTCCTCGCCCTTGGAGTCGTCCTCGACCAGGGCCGTGAACTCGATCTCGACGCTCTCCACCGCGGCGTCCACTTCGGCGCCGGAGATCCGCACCTCGCCCTTGAGGACACCGCCGGGGACCACGTGCTTCTCGTGCAGAAGCGTGTCGACTTGGATGCCACTACCGAGAATGGCCTTGAGCTTGCTGAACACCATTGGGGCGGTTCCTTTCGGGGAGGATCGCAGGTCTGACTGGCACCGGGGGTGGAACGCGGACAGGGGCAACCGCATCGTATCCCGAAAGCCCTGCGACTACGCGCCCCCGTGCTGCTGGACCACCGGAATCGCCGGATCGCCCGGCGAGAGTTTCAGCCCTTCCCAAGGGATCGAGATGAGCCGCTGGCGAAGCAGCTCCCGCGACTCCTCCAGCGACGGCTGCTCCACGAGCCCCCCGCCGCGGAACAGCGGCGTCTGCAGCCGCTTGTCGCCCGGCAGCGACTCCGGCTCCCCTTGGGAGACCACCACTTCCTCCGTCGCCGTGCCCGTCGGCTTGTGCCGACGCACCGCCACCTTCCGGCCCCCGTTGGTGCCCTTGTGCTCCGAGCGCTTCGCGACCGGCCGGCCCTCCACTTCGACCAGCTTGTAGACCAGCTGCGCCGTCGGCGCGCCCGAGCCCACCACGACCGCCGTGCCCGCCCCGTAGATGTCCACAGGGGCCGCCGCCAGCGCCGCGATCGAGAACTCGTCGAGGTCGCCCGAGACCACGATCTTCGTGTCGTGCGCGCCCAGCTCGTCGAGCAGTTCCCTGGCGCCCGTGGCCATCACGTCCAGGTCGCCCGAGTCGATGCGGATCGCGCGCAGGCGCGGCCCCGCCACCTCGATCGCGTTCCGGATGCCCTGCGTGATGTCGTACGTGTCCACCAGCAGCGTCGTGTCGGTCCCGAACGCGTCGACCTGCGCCTGGAACGCCTCCACCTCGGACTTGTGCAGCAGCGTGAACGCGTGCGCGCTCGTGCCCGAGGTCGGCACCCCGTACCGGCGCCCCGCCTCCAGGTTCGAGGTCGCCACGAACCCGGCCAGGTACGCCGCGCGCGACGCCGCGATCGCCGCCGCCTCGTGCGTGCGGCGCGACCCCATCTCCAGGATCGGGCGGCCGCGCGCGGCCGTGACCATGCGGGCCGCGGCGCTGGCGATCGCGCTGTCGTGGTTGAGGATCGAGAGCGTCAGCGTCTCCAGGAGCACGCACTCGGCGAACGTCCCGGCGACGGTGACGATGGGCGAGCCGGGGAAGTACAGCTCCCCTTCGGCGTACACGTCGATGTCGCCCTTGAAGCGGTAGTCGGCGAGCCACTCGGCGGTGGACTGCTTGACGACGCCCCGCGAGGTGAGGTCCTCGAGGTCGGCGTCCTCGAAGCGGAAGCGCTCGATGGCCTCGGAGAGGCGGCCGATGCCGGCGACGACGCCGTAGCGGCGGCCGGTGGGCAGGCGGCGCCCGAAAACCTCGAAGACGCACGGCAGCTCCGCGGTGCCGTCGCGGAGGGCCGCTTCGAGCATCGTGTACTCGTAGTGGTCGGTGTACAGGGGCGTGCGCGGCAGCGTGACGGACATACCGGTGAGCGTAATGCACCTGCAAGGCGCCCGCGCCCCGTGAGCGAGCGGTGTTCACGCCCGTCCGTTTATTCCCTTCAGTAGCAGGTGGAGGGGTGTGTCTCACGCTCTGAGCGAGGGGTTCTGGCCCCCTCGCGCCGCGTGTACGCTTGCTTGCGTGTTGCGGATCGCGCATGAACTGGTCGAGGCGATGGTCGCGCACGCCCGGGCTGACCACCCCGACGAGGCGTGCGGCCTCATCGCGGGCCCCGAGGGCACGGGAGAGCCGAAGAGGCACATCCCGATGGTCAACGCTGCCCGCTCCACCACCTTCTACGAGTTCGACTCGGAGGAGTGGAAGCAGGTCTACGACCAGATGTGGGACAACGACGAGGAAGTCGTCGTGACCTACCACTCGCACACCCACACCGAGGCCTACCCGTCGCGCTCCGACGCGGGCATCGCCTCGCAGATGGGGCTGCCGGACGCCCACTACGTGCTGGTGACGACGAAGGACCCCGACATCGCCGAGGTCCGCTCGTTCCGCATCGCCGACGAGGTGATCACCGAGGAGCCCATCGAGGTCACCGGCGCGCCGGAGGCGGTGCAGAGCTACAAGTTCGCGCACACCCCCGACTCGACCGTCTACGACTGTCACTGAGCTCCCGCCCCCCCGGGCGGCACCGGTCCTGCAGCTCATCGCTGCGCACCAGACGAGAGCGTCCTCGCGGCTGCTCACAGAACAAAGGAAATCCGCATGTCCATCGAAGTCCGCATTCCCACGATCCTCCGCACCCACACCGGCGGCCAGAAGCTCGTCACCGGCGAAGGCGACACCCTCGCGAAGCTCTTCGACAGCCTCGACGCCCAGCACACCGGCCTCAAGGGCCGCGTCGTGACCGACGAGGGCGCGCTGCACCGCTTCGTGAACGTCTACATCAACGACGAGGACGTGCGGTTCATCGGCGGCCTCGAAGCCCCGCTCGCCGACGGCGACCAGGTGACCATCCTCCCCGCCGTCGCGGGCGGCATGTAGTTCGCAGAAGGGACTGGCCGTGGCACGTTTCACGGACATCACCGCGACGCTCGGCGACACGCCGCTCGTCGGCCTCCCGCGGCTCTCGCCCTCGCCCGACATCCGGCTGTGGGTGAAGCTCGAGGGCGCGAACCCGACCGGCTCGGTCAAGGACCGCGTGGCCGCCAAGATGATCGAGGCGGCCGAGGACGACGGGCTCCTCAAGCCCGGCGCGACGATCCTCGAGCCGACCTCGGGCAACACCGGCATCGCCGTGGCGATGCTGGCGCGGCGCAAGGGCTACAGGCTCATCGCCGTCATGCCCGAGAACACCTCGCTCGAGCGGCGGCAGCTCCTGACCGCGTTCGGCGCGGAGATCGTGTTCTCCCCGGCCGCGGGCGGCTCGAACGCGGCCGTCGCCAAGGCCCGGGCCATGGCGGCCGAGCGTCCCGACCTGGTGATGCTCAACCAGTACGCGAACCCGGCGAACGCGGCCGCGCACTACGAGGGCACCGGCCCTGAGCTGCTGCGCGACCTGCCCGAGATCACGCACTTCGTGGCGGGGCTCGGCACGACCGCGACGCTCATGGGCGTCGGGCGCTACCTGCGCGAGCGGGCGCCGGGGGTGCAGATCGTGGCGGCCGAGCCGCGGTACGGCGAGCTGGTGTACGGGCTGCGGAACCTCGACGAGGGGTTCGTGCCGGAGCTCTACGACGAGAAGGTGCTCGACCGGCGGCTGTCGGTGGGCACCGAGGACGCGCTGCGGCGCACCCGCGAGATCCTGAGCGAGGAAGGCCTGTTCGTGGGGCTCTCCACGGGCGCGGTCCTGCACGCGGGCCTCGCGCTGGCGCGCGAGGCCGCGAAGGCGGGCCGCCCGGCGGACATCGCGATGCTCGTCGCCGACGGCGGCTGGAAGTACCTCTCGACCGGGGCGTACTCGGACGGCTTGGACGACGCGGCGAACGC
Organism: Glycomyces sp. NPDC049804; assembly: GCF_040674615.1. Classification (NCBI taxonomy): domain Bacteria; kingdom Bacillati; phylum Actinomycetota; class Actinomycetes; order Glycomycetales; family Glycomycetaceae; genus Glycomyces; species Glycomyces sp. NPDC049804. The sequence continues at coordinate 43,171 of NZ_JBFAMQ010000023.1, read as the reverse complement.
CCTCGACGGCCAGGTCTGGGCATAGCGGAACGACGACGGCGAACGGCCGGGCAGCGCGAGCGCGCGACCCGGCCGTTTCGTTGTTTCCGGTTTCGGCGATTTGGGACGCACTGTCGCGGTGCGATCCTGAGGCGTCCTCAGTGGCTTGCTAGCCTGGCCGCATGAGTTCCGCCGGCAAGCTCAAGCTGCCTTCCGTGTCGATCCGCAAGTCGAAGGACCTGCCGCGGCAGAGCACGGCGCCGCAGGCCGCGGCGGGGGACAACGCCTGGGCGAGCACCCCGGTGCCGCGCGCGGAGACGACCGCGCTCGGCAGCATCCAGGGCGGCATCGCCTCCGCGAAGGACTTCGGCCCGGTGCGGCCCGAGAAGCCCGCCGTGCGCCTGCGCCGCCTCGCAGGCGTGGCCGTCTGGGCGCTCGTGCTCGTCCTCGCAGGCGTCGCGACCGCGATCGTCGGCCTGTTCCGCGTCTTCGGCGACAGCCCCGCCTGGTTCACCCCGGCGTTCATCTCCTGCGGCGTCATCGGGATGCTCCTGGCGATGATGGCCTTCGCGTCCCTGCGCTTCCGCGGCGTGCCGTGGATGTTCATGGCCGCCTCCACGATCACGCTGCTCGCCGCGTTCGTCATGCTCCGGGTCGCCGCTTAGGGCCGCAACGGAAGCGGTCCGCCTGACGCGGGCGCGGCCGCTCCGGCGTGCGGCCCGACAGGCGCGTGAGCGGGCAGGCAGACCTCCCACCCGGGGTGGGCGAGGAGCGCGTCCGGCCCGCTCCCGGCGCCGCGCCCCAGGCCGACGAGAACGCCTCGCCGACGCCGTTCATGTGGCGATCGCCACCCTGTCATTTTGGCGACATTCCCGTGACGAGCAGGGGCGTTCCAGGCCCGTTTGGACGTACGCTCGGAGCCCATGAACGACGCGCCCATCGGGATCTTCGACTCCGGTGTCGGAGGCCTGACCGTCGCCCGATCGATCAGCGAACTGCTGCCCGCCGAGCGACTCGTCTACGTCGGCGACACCGCCCACGTCCCTTACGGCCCGCGGCCCATCGCCGAGGTCCGCAAGTTCTCGCTCGACGTCTGCGACCACTTGGTCGAACAGGAGGTCAAAGCGCTCGTGATCGCCTGCAACTCCGCCGCGGCGGCCTCGCTGGCCGACATCCGCGAACGCTACGACATCCCGGTCGTCGAGGTCATCCGGCCCGCCGTCCGGCGCGCCGTCGCCACCACGCGCACCGGCCGCGTCGGCGTGATCGGGACCTCCGCGACGATCTCCTCAGGCGCGTACCTGGACGCCTTCAACGCCGTCCCGGACGTCAAGGCGACAGGGGTCGCGTGCCCGGCGTTCGTGGATTTCGTGGAACGCGGTGTGACAACCGGCCGACAGCTCCTGGGGCTCGCCCAGGGGTACCTTGAGCCGCTACAGCAGTCCGACGTCGACACGGTCGTGTTGGGCTGCACCCACTATCCGCTGCTGTCGGGACTCATAGGACTGGTGATGGGAGAGGACGTGACACTGGTGAACTCCGCGAGCGAGAGCGCGCGCGAACTCTACCGCGTGCTCACCGACCACGACCTCCTGGCCTCCCGCACCGACACCCCCGAGCACCGGTTCCTCGCGACCGGCGACCCGGAGGCCTTCACCAGGACCGCGCGCCGGTTCCTGGGGAACCTGTTCCCGAACGCGGCGGCGGCCGTACTGGACAGCTCGGCGAAGCACAACGACGGCTCGCAAGCTTCGCCGACACTGCTTGCGAGCCGTAAATCTGCAGGGTGTGATCTGCCATGAAACTGACGGTTATCGGCTGCGCCGGCTCGTTCCCGGCCCCCGACACCCCCTGCTCGGCCTACCTGGTCGAAGCGGGCGGATACCGGCTGCTCATCGACTTCGGCACCGGCTCGCTCGGTGAACTGCAGAAGCACCTCGACCCGCACCTGATCGACGCGGTCATCGTCACCCACCTGCACGCCGACCACTTCTTCGACGCCTGCGCGTACGCGGTCATGCGCCGCTACGCCGCCGACGCGCCGAAGCACCCGCTGCCGCTCTACGGTCCCACCGGCGTCGCCGAGCGCATCGTGGCCGCGTACGGCGGGCAGGGCGAGCTGTGCAGCCCGTCCATGACCGACGTCTACGACTTCCGCGAGCTGCAGCCGGGCACGTTCGACCTCGGCCCGCTCACCGTCACCGCCGACCGCGTCGCGCACCCGGTCGAGACGTACGGGCTCCGCGTCGAGCACGCCGGCTCCTCCCTCGCGTACACCTCCGACTCGGGGCCGTGCCAGGCGCTCGAAGCGCTCGCGACTCATTGCGACGTGCTCCTCGCCGAGGCGTCCTACCTGGAGGGCCGCGACAACCCGAAGGACGTGCACCTCACCGGCAAGGAGGCGGGGGAGTACGCCACGAAGTCCGGGGCCGCCCGCCTGCTCCTGACCCACCTCGTCGAGCCCTGGAACTCCAAGGACCAGACCCTCGCCGAGGCCCGCGCCGCCTACACCGGCCCCGTCGAGGTCGTGCGCCCCGGCCAGGTCTACGAGTTCTGAGACGCCGGCGTCGGGTCCTGCGCGACCCGAGTCGCATTTGGCACGTTCCCGGGATACGGCCGTTGCACTGCGGCCGTAGCGTCGAAGGATGTCGAGCGATGCCACCTCTCAGCCCTACCCCGGGGACCCGAACCAGCCGCCCCCGGGCGCTTACGGGCCGCCGGCGGGCGCGTACCAGCCCCAGCAGCCGCAGCCCTATGTGGAGCCCGGCGCTCCGCAGCAGCCGCCCGGCGCCTACATGCCGCCGGGCGCGTACACGCCGGTCCCTGTGGCCCCCAGCGGCTCCGGACGCGGGCGCGGACCCAAGGTCGCCGTAGCCGCGATCCTCTCCGTCGTGCTCCTCGCCGCCGTCGGCGCGGTCGTCCTGTTCAAGTTCGTCCTCGACCGCGGCCCCGACCCGGCCGAGAGCTTCCCCGCGACCGCGAGCATGTACGTCGAGCTCAACCTCGACCCGTCCTTCGACCAGACCCCGAAACTCCTCGACCACCTCCAGAAGTTCGAGGACCTCGAGGACTACGAGGACACCGACGCGCTCGTCGAGGCGTTCGTCGACGAGTCCGGCGTGGAGGGCGTCGACGCCGCCGAGGACATCACCTCCTGGCTCGGCCTCCGCCACGGGCTCGCCACCTGGGAGTACGACGACGAGGTCTACGCCGTCCTGAGCCTCGCCAGCACCGACGCGAACGCCGCCGAAGAGGGCATGGCCCAGATCCGGGCCGCCTCCGGCGGCGACGAGTCGAGCTTCGACTACACCGTCGAGGACGACCACGTCCTCATCGTCATCGGCGAGACCGGCGCCGACAAGGCGCTCGCCGCCGCCGAATCCGAGGCCGCCGAACAGCCCCTCGCCGAATCCGACGACTACAGCGAGGCCCGCTCCTGGCTCGACGGCGACCAGATCCTCATCCACTGGACCGACATGGACGCCGTCGGCGACCTCGCCGAGATGACCTCCGGCGCCGAGAGCGACGCCGTCGAAGAGCTCTACTCCGGGCACCTCATCTACGGCTTCTCCGCCTTCGACGAGGGCTTCGAGGTCACCTACCGGATGTTCGGCGACGCCGACCACCTCTGGACCGGCACCGAGGGACTCATCGACGGCATGGGCGAGCTGCCCGCGTCCGACTTCGCCGTCGCCGCCTACGTACCCGAGAACGTCGACGAGATCAGCAAGGGCTGGCTCGGCTTCTTCGAGGAGTTCTACGGCGTCGAAGCCACCGCCACCGACGTGGTGGTCGAGGCCCCGCTCACCGACGCGGAGTACGCCGAGTACACCGAGCTCGACGAGCAGTACTGGGCCGGGACCCTCGCCGCCGAGGACGAGGAGCGCTACTGGGAGCTCGACGGCCGCTACTGGGCCGCCGGCACCGAGGACGAGCCGTGGGTCGAGGAGACCTACGGTCCCGACTTCGGCGAGATCGAGACCGCCGTCGGCGACTTCTCCGATCTCCTCGCGGGCGCGACCCTCAGCGGCGGCGGGAACTTCTCCGCCGATGACGACGTCGACCCCGACTCGCTCCACTTCGCCGCGCACCTCGCCGAGGAGCGCGCCCAGGAGCTCGAAGACCTCATCACCACCTGGAGCGAGGGCGAGCCCCTCCCCGAAGGCGTCGAAGTGGACGGATCGGAGCTGAGCTACACCGGGTCCGCCGTCGCCGACGGCACCCTCGCCGAGGACGACCGGTTCCGCGAGTTCGCCGGTCTCGCCCCCGCGCAGTGCTCCGTCGGCGCCTGGGTCGATCTGGCGCGCGCGGCCGAGGAGGACCCGGAGGCTTTCGAAGGGCTCGAACCGCTCTCGGCCTTCGCCTGGGCGCACGGCATCGAGGACGGCGACGGCACCGGCGTGATGCGCCTCTACCTGAAGGATTAACGCACGCATGCAGCCGGGATCGGTCGCGCTAGGCTCGATGGCGTGACCGATCCCGCACTGCACCCTCTGGCGAAGCGCTGGCCCGCCGCGGAGCGGCTGCTGGCCGAGCCCGGTTCGGCGCGGACGCCGTTCCAGCGCGACCGCGCGCGCATCCTCCACTCGGCCGGGTTCCGGCGGCTCGCCGACAAGACCCAGGTCCACACCGCCGGCACCGACGACTTCCTGCGGACCCGGCTCACCCACTCCCTCGAGGTCGCCCAGATCTCCCGCGAGCTCGGCTCCGCCCTCGGCTGCGACCCCGACGTCGCCGACGTCGCCGGCCTCGCCCACGACCTCGGCCACCCGCCCTTCGGGCACAACGGCGAAGACGCCCTCCACGAGATCGCCGGCCCCTGCGGCGGATTCGAGGGCAACGCCCAGACCCTCCGCGTCGTCAGCCGCCTCGAAGCCAAGGCCGTCGACGTCACCGGGGCCTCGCTCGGCCTCAACCTCACCCGCGCCTCCCTCGACGCGATGTGCAAATACCCTTGGGCCGCAAGCGAAGGCGTGCGCAAGTTCGGTTTCTACGAGGACGACCGCGCGGTCTTCGAATGGTTCCGCGGCGGCGCCCCCGCAGGCGCGAAGAGCCTTGAAGCCCAGGTCATGGACTGGTCCGACGACGTCGCGTACTCGGTGCACGACGTCGAGGACGGCGTCTACGGCGGCTACATCAACCTCGCCAAGCTCATGGACGACGAGGCCGAGCAGGCCGCCGTCTGCGAAGGCGCGGCGGGCCGCTACTCCGGCGAGTCCACCGCGGTCCTCGGCGAGGCCCTGCGCGACCTGCTGCGCGACCCGCTCCTGGAGCCGCTGCACGACTACGACGGCTCCTTCGGCGCGCAGGTCGCCCTCAAGCGCTTCACCTCGGACATGGTGGGCCGCTTCGTGAACGCCGCCGCCAAGGCCACCCGCGCCCAGTTCGGCGACGGCCAGCTGCGCCGCTACGACGCCGACCTCACCGTGCCCGAGCCCGAGCGCATCCAGTGCGCGCTCCTCAAAGGCATCGCCTGGCGGTACGTGATGGAGCCGCGCACCTCCGCGGACTGGTACACGCGGCAGCGCGAGATCCTGCGCGAACTCGTCGCGGTCCTGTGCGACCGGGGCGCGGACGCCATGGACCCGATGTTCGCCGAGCTCTGGGACCGCGCCGCCGACGACGCCGCGCGGCTGCGCGTCGCCGTCGACCAGGTCGCGTCACTCACCGACGCCTCGGCCGAGTCCTGGCACCGCCGCCTCACCGCCTGACGCGGGCACTCCGCTCGAGGTCATCCAAGCAGGCGGGCATCGCGTTCGCGCAGCTCCGGCATGACTGAGGCGACCGTCCGGAAGTCGTTGCCACATGCAGGACCGTCAGATCATGGTGTACCGCGGTCGCGCAGACCAGAAGGTCGGCGAGCCCAGCCGAGCGATGGAGGCCTCGCTGGACCATCCGGTATTGCGCGGTGTCGACCCCGCGCCACGCTTGCTTCGGAACCGGCGCGATCTTGCAGACGCTGTCGAGGTCCGGGGCCAGGTCGTCGTAAGTGGGCGACGCCGGTTGCGGAATAGAGGATTTCGGTGCGGGTCGCTTCGCAGACGCGCAGCATGCCCGAAGCGATGTGTTCGTGCAGGGCTTCCAGCGCGCGGGCGCTGCGGAACAGATACCAGAACGCGGAGGCGTCCATGGGATGCCCGGCGATCACTTGTAGGCGTCTTTCCAAGCCTGCTCGGCTGCCTGGTGCGCCTCGGCTGCGGCGTCGAACTCGCCGCGCCGACCCCGCTCGAACAGTCGCTCGGCAGCCTTGAGCCGCTCCATGCGCTCGACGTAGTCGACGAGGGCGGAGTTGACCGTGTCCTTCTTGGTCTTGGTTCCCATCAGCCTCATGGCCTTTTCGAGCGCTTCATCGTTCAGGTCGATCTGCGTGATGGACATGGCAGCCTCCTTGATGTTGGCGATGTATGTGTCTGGTGTACATCGCCAACGAAGCGAAGGTGTTTCAGCGCTTGCGGAAGATCAGGTCGAAGATCTCACGGTCGGCCTTCACACCGCGCCGCTCGAACTTCGTCACCGGCCGGTGGTCCGGCCGCGGCGCGAACCCCTCGGCGGTGTTCGCGAACGCCGCGTCGGCCGTCAGCACCTCGAGCATCTGCTCGGCGTAGTCCGCGATGTCGGTGGCGCAGTGCAGCACCCCGCCCTCGCGCAGCAGCCCGGCCATCGTCGCCACATGCTCGGCCTGGATGATCCGGCGCTTGTGGTGGCGCTTCTTCGGCCACGGGTCCGGGAAGTACACGCGGATCTCGTCCAGCGAGCCCGGCGCGATCCCGTTCCACAGCAGCGGCAGCGCGTCGCCCTGGTAGATCCGCAGGTTAGTGAGACCGCGCGCCTCCGCGCGGTCCATGAGGTCGGCGATGCCCTGCGGGTACACCTCGACGGCGAGCAGGTCCCGCTCGCGGTCGGCGTCGCCCATCGCGGCCGCCGCCTCGCCGTTGCCCGAGCCGATCTCGAGGATCACGGGCGCGGTGCGGCCGAACAGCTTCGCGAAGTCGATCCGGCCGTCCTCGGGCTGCCAGTCCAGGCCGTAGCGCGGCCACAGGCGCGCGAAGGCCTCGTCGTGGCGGGGCTTGTTGCGTCCTTGACGGAAGTTGAACGTCAGGATGTGGCGGTGCTGCGGTTCCTCAGGCATAACCGGGCAAGTTTAGCCGCATCACCGGTGTGCTCTGCTTCATCGCCCGCGTGCGGCTAGCGCTCGAGCTTCGCCGGCGCCTCGTACGAGCGGCCCCGCACCCCCGCGGGCCCGTCCGGGCGGCGCGGGTCCGGGCGCGGCGGCGGCGGTGGCGCGTCGTCGCCGAGCGACCCGTTCTCGAACAGGAACGACTCGCGCGGCTCCGGCTCGTCGTCGTCGTCATCGTCGCCGTCCGGCTGCTCCGGCACGTACATCGGCGGACCCGCCTCGCCGTGCTCGGGCTCGGCCGCGATCATGGCCTTCGGCCTGCGGCGCGGCCGGCGCAGCCGCTTCGCGCGGTCGCGCAGGAAGTACACGTACCCCGCGAGCGCCGCCGCCGAGAGGCCCGCGCCGATCCAGAAGCCGGGCCCGGCGATCGCGACGCCGGCGAGCTCGAGCACGGTCAGCGCAATGAGCACGTAGAGGATGCGGCGGTGGCGCCGCCGCCACCATTCGGCGCGCATCTGCCGGAGCCTGGCCTGCTCGTGCATCTCGGGGTCCTCGCCGGGGTACGACTCGTCGGTCCTCAACCGTACCGAGTCGCCGCGGCGCGTGCCGCGCCGCTCCCACCCGCCCGAGTTCGCTTGCGGGGGAAGGTCTTGCCCGTCGAGGAGCGCGTCGAGGGAGCCGTCCTGGTCAGACCCGTCGCCGGGGCTCAGTTCGGCCGTGTCGTGGGAGGCGGGGCGGGAGGGGCGGTGGCCTTCGCGGTCGAGGACGCGGGCGTCGGACGAGGCCCGGTCGGCGATCATCCGCTCGTCGGGGTCGTAGCGGCGCACCAGCGCCGGGGTCAGGGCCAGGAGGGCCGTGGCGGCGAGGAGTGCGAGCAGGACCGATGCGGGCATCGTTCACCTCCCTTGCGTCGAAGTCGGCCGGGAATGCGTCAGCAAACTGTACGCAATGGCCTGACGGTTTTCCGACAGTTGCCGGGAACCAGGGCGGGAAGTCCCAATACGATCACGCCTGGTCACAATCACATTACAATTTATGGTTATGCCGGGTTTTTGCCCTAAACTCACAGCAATGTCCAGTTCGCCGGGAGCTTGCCCGAACGGCTGAACGGGCGCAACTCGAGACGTACTCGCTCGTTACGTCAAGGAAGGCCCGAACGCAGCGCGGCGAGCAGACGCCTGAGCCCCCCGATCGTACGAGTTCGGCGCAACCTGGAAGGAGCACCGGCGAACGATGCCCGAGACCGTCCCCGCCGGCGATCCCCGCCACCTCGAGCCGCAGCCCGGCAACGCCCCCGAGACCCGCTCCGACCCCGAGCTCATCGCCGCCACCCGCGGCGGCGACACCACCGCGTACGCCGTCCTCTACGAACGCCACATCCACTCCGCGCGCCGCCTCTCCCGCATCCTCTCCCGCGACCCCGCCGGCGCCGACGACCTCGTCTCCGAGACCTTCGCGAAGCTCCTCCACACCTTCCGCGAAGGCGGCGGCCCCGACCTCGCGTTCCGGCCGTACATGCTCCAGACCCTCCGCAACACCTTCTACGACCGGGTCCGGCGCGACAAGAAGGTCGAGTTCACCGACGACCTCACCGCGCACGACTCCGGCGAGATCTACGTCGACCCCGCCGTCGAGGGCCAGGAGCGCCGGTACGCCGCGCTCGCCTTCGGCAAGCTCCCCGAGCGGTGGCGGATGGTCTTGTGGCACACCGAGGTCGAGGAGGACTCCCCGGCCAAGATCGCCACCATGCTCGGCATGACCCCGAACGGCGTCTCCGCGCTCGCGTACCGGGCCCGCGAGAAGCTGCGCCAGAACTACCTGAGCGAGCACGCGGCCGACGCGCCGCGCGAGGAGTGCCGCTGGACGGTCGACCGCATCGGCGCGCGCGTGCGCGGCAAGCTCGGCGAGCGCGAAGCGGCCAAAGTGGACGACCACCTCGACTCCTGCGTCACCTGCAACCTGCTGTTCGCCGAGCTCACCGAGTTGAACTCGGGCCTGCGCGGCGTGATCGCCGTGATCTTCCTGGGCGGCGCGGCCTCGCCGTACCTGGCGGCGGGCGCGGTCTCGGCCGCGGGAATCGCCTTCGGCGGCGCGCTCGCGTTCCTGTTCACGCCCGTCAGGGCGGTCGCGAACTGGGTGCGCCGGATCGCGCAGCAACTCGGCACGAAGGGCGCCGTCGCCACCGGCACGGCCGTGACGGTGGCGGCCGCGGTCGCGGTCTTCGCCCTCACCGGGGACGAGAAGGAGCCGCAGCCGCAGGCCGCGCCCGAGGACACGGTGGTCGCGCCCGCCGCGCCGGAGGAGGAGCCGGACGAGCCGGGGCCGCAGCCACCGGACCCGGAGCCCGAACCGGAGCCGGAGGACCCGGCGGCGCCGGAGCCCGAGCCCGAGGACGAACCGGAAGCGCCCGCGGCCGAACCGGCCTCGTACGGCATCGAGCACGGGCTCGGCTCGAGCGGTCTGGTGGCCGGCGGCGAAGCGGTGCTGCCGATCCGGCTCGAGGGGCCGGGCGGCGCGGGCGGGGGCTACGCGCCGGTGACGGAACGGGCGTTCGCCGAGGCGTCCGGCCGGCACGGGTACGCGGCCCCGGTCGCGCGGAACGCGGGCGGTCGGCTCGGCTGGGGGCAGGCCGCCTCGGAGCGCGTCACGCTCGACATCACGATGCCGCCGGGGATCACGCTCGCGTCCGAGACCGCCGAGCCGGGCTGGACCTGCGCCGAGGGCGGCGCGGTCGTCCACTGCTCGATCGCGGCGATGCCCGATCCGGCGGAAGCCCTCGTGCGCATCATGATCGGCGACGAGGTGAGCGGCTACCAGACGTTCGAGGTCGCGGTCGAGGGTCCCGGGATCAGCGGGACGACCTCCCTGCAGGTGCCGATCGCGCCGGCCGGGAGCGAGGTCGGGTTCGCGAGCGTCGACGCCACCGGCGTCACGGCCGCGGGGAACACGTGGCTGACCTGCGCGGCCCCGGGGTGCCGCGAGGCCGCGGGCCTCGGCGGCGGGGAGCAGTGGCCGATGAAGGCCTACAAGCCGGAGACCGCTCCCGCGGGGCGCGAGGGCGACGCGGTGTCGGGCGCGGTGCTCGACGTGCCGGGCGGGGCGGCGGTCCAGTGGGCGGGCCTGTACTGGGCGGGCGTCGAGGACGACCTGCCGACGGCGGTCTCGCTCGCGGGGCCGGGCGGGTCCTGGACCGACCTGAACGCGGCCGCGGTGCGGGACACCGAGCCCGGGCAGCAGGCGTATGTCGAGGTCACAGACCTGGTGTCGGGTGGCGGGGAGTACTGGGTCGCGACGGACAACCACCAGCTGCCGGTGTCGGAGTGCGACCACTGGCCGCTCGACCTGAGCGCGGGGTGCGCCGACCGGCGCTGGGCGGGCTGGTCGCTGACGGTGGTGTTCGCGGAGCCGGGGGCGGCCGCGACCGAGGTCGCGGTCTACGACGGGCCGCGGTCGTCGGACACCGAGATCGAGGTCGAGGACGGCGGCGAGGTGCAGATCGCGGCCACGCTGTGGGGCGGCTCGCGCTACCGCGGCGGCGACGGCCTGACCGCGGGCGGCCAGGCGCTCGGCGAGCCGGCCCGGTGCCACGCGCACGGGGCCGTGGAGAACCCGGACTGGTACGCGTTCGGCGTCGACGTGAACGTCCACCGGGTGCAGACGGGCGACGAAGCGGTGATCCGCTTCGAACGCGGCGACGACCCGTTCATCGTGGGAGTGGTCGCAGTCGCGGCCGCCCTCGGCGGCGAGGCCGCGACCTAAGGGCGGCTGGGGCGGGCCGCGACCTGAGCGCGGGTCCGGTTCGCGGGCCGCCGGGCGTGGGCTGCTCGGGCGCGGGCCGCGACCTGAGCGCGGGTCCGGTTCGCGGGCCGCCGGGCGGGGGCGGCTCGGGCGCGGGCCGCGATGGCCGTGCGGAGGTGGGGCGCACTCGGTGGCGCCGGCGTGGTCGCCCGGCGCGGCGAGCCCGGGCCGGCGGCGCGGCCCCGGGCGTAGGGCATGCCCCTTCCCACCCGCATCCGCCTTCCGACCAACCGAAAAGGACGACGCTCCCATAGGGGTCCGACACTCGAGTGCCGTCGCAGTTCACGGTCGTGGTGGGCGGGCCGGGGGGAACTCGGCGGTATCGCTCCCGCGCGGGGACGGGTAGGCTTTGGCTTGATGTCGACCTCCATTGAGACGCCGCCGCAACCCTCGGCACCCCGCGGTCTCGCGGGGCTGTACGCGCGCGCCACGGGCCTGGTGAGACGCCACGCCGCCGAGCTCATCCGCTTCGCGGGCGTCGGGGGCGTCGCCTATGTGGTCGACATCGGGCTGTTCAACCTGATGTACCTGGGCCTCGACTGGCCCGACTGGACCGCCAAGATCATCTCCGCCGTGATCGCGATGACCGTCGCGTTCTTCGGGAACCGCCACTGGACCTGGCGCGAGCGCCGCGGCAGCGCCGCCGCCCACCGCCAGTACGTCCTCTACTTCTTCTTCAACGGCATCGGCCTGCTCATCGCGCTCGCCTGCCTGTGGGCCAACTCCGGCCTCGCGCAGGTCTGGCCGGAGGTCTTCGGCACCGAGTTCGCGGTGAACGTGGCCGCCAACATCGTCGGCGTCGGCCTCGGCTCGGTCTTCCGGTTCTTCGCCTACCGCACCTGGGTCTTCCGGCACCACCCCGAACTCGCCGAAGCCCGGAGCGGCTGAAGCGAAAGGCCCGCGCCGCAACGGCACGGGCCTGCTTTCACGCCTGCGGTCAGGTGCCGTCGCCCGCACCCGCGCGGCGCGAGCGGTCGTCCTCGGCCAGCTGGTACAGGAGCGCCTTGGTCTTGTCGACCTTCGGGACGTCGATCAGGTTGATCTCGCCGTCGTCAGAGGCCGAGTCGATGTTCATGTCGCCGAAGCCGAAGATCCGCTCCCAGACGTTCTGCGTGTACGACACGGTGTTCACGCGCGCCAGCGGGATGTGGCGGCTCTCGCGGGTCACGAGGCCTTCGCGCCACATGATGCGCTGGTCGGTGATCACGTAGTGGGTCGAGCGCCAGCGGATCCACGGCAGCACCGAAAGCCAGATGAGCAGCGCCAGGAAGATGACGACCTCGGCGAGGATCAGCCACAGCCCCCAGCTCTCGTCGATGCGGGCCGTGAACGTGATCGCGATGGCGGCGATGGCCAGGAAGACCACGAACCACAGGACCGGGCCGACACCTTCCTTCCAGTGCGGGCGGGTGTGCAGCTTGACCACTTCACCGCGGGCGAGCTGATCGTCGGGATATCCCACTGCGGACCTCCAGGAGTGAGAACGGGCGGGGGCATGACTCATGTACGGCTTGCAAGCTTCGCCAATGTCAAAAGCACAGTACAACACCGTGGCATCGGCGTTCGTCCCACGATTCAGGCGCCGCGCGGGAACCCGTCGGGTCCTCGCTTCCGCTAAGGCACCCAGCCGTTCTTGGCGGCGTGCCAGCCCAGTTGGATGCGTGTGTCCACATCCGCCAGATCCATGAGCTCGCGCACCCGCCGCTGCACGGTCCGCAGCCCGATGCCGAGCTTCGTGGCGATCGACTGGTCCGTGAGCCCGGAGATCAAGAGCCCCAGCAGGACCGCGTCGTCCTCGTCGAGCCGTTCGGCGCTGCTGGAGGCCGTCGTGGCCGGGATGCCGCTGGACCACAGCTGGTCGAACAGCGCGCCCGCGAGCTCCACGATGGAGCGGTTGCCCGTGACGATCGCCTTCGGGCGCCCGCCGCCCTCCTCCATGAGCGCGGTCTTGTCGTCCACGATGAGGAGCTTGAGCGGCAGGCGCTTGGCGAACCGCACCTCGTCGCCCGAGGACAGCGCGTGGCGCAGGTAGTCCGAGTACGGGTCGATGTCGAGCACCGCGCGGTCGAACAGGATGCGGTGGCAGACCCCGCGGGCCTGCAGGTCCTCGTGCAGAGCGGGTTCGGGCACGGGCAGGACCATGGGCGGGCGCACGAACGTGCGCAGGCGCTTCTCGGCGCCCGCCTTCAGCTGGCGGAGGCGGGAGCGGATGGCGACGGGGCCGCTCACGACCTCCCAGGAGCCGTGATCGCCGCCGCCCGAGCCCGGTCCGGCGCGGTGGATCTCGAGGAGCTCGCGCAGGGCCTCGTACTCGCCGAGGACGTCGCCGAGCTGGGAGGCGATGCGACCGCCGAGGACGGTGTCGGGCCCGACGGCGCGGAAGCGGGAGTCGGCGACCATGGTGGCGAAGCCGTCGTCGACGAGTCGCATGAGGAGCTCCCGGGTGCGGGCGGGCCGGAGTCCGGCGTCGGCCGCGAGGCGGGACACCGAGGCGTCCGTGCGGGACAGCAGGAGCCGGTACAGCCCTTCGGCTTCCGGGTCGAGCCCGGTCGGTCCCGGTGCGGCGGGAACGTTCTCGTCATGCGCCTGGTCGGCCAATGCGCCACTCCTCCGTTCGCGCCGGTCGGTCCCGGTCAGTCCTGGGGCCGCAGGTGGACGATGTCGCCGGCGGCGACGGTCTCCACGGTGCCGTCGGCGGCGGCGACCTGCAGGCAGCCGTCGTTGTCGATGCCGACGGCGCGCCCGGTGAGCTTGCGGCCGTTGGGGAACGATACCGCGACGTGCCTGCCGAGGGTCGCCGAATTGCGGCGCCACCGCTCGATCACGGAGGCGGGGCCGCGCTCGTTCCACGTCTCGTAGACGGCCGCGACGTGCGCGAGGAAGCCCGCGGCGATCTCGGCGCGGTCGAGGGTGGACGCTCCGGCGATCAGGAGCGAGGTGGCGTCGGGGACGGGCAGCTCGTCCTCGGTGAGGGAGACGTTGAGGCCGACGCCGACGATGACGGCGTTGCCCTCGACCTGGGCGAGGACGCCGCAGACCTTGCGGTCGCCGATGAGGACGTCGTTGGGCCACTTGAGCTTCGCGCTGACGCCGCACACGGCGAGGAGCGTCTCCTCGAGGGCGACGGCGGTGAGGGGGCCGAGCGTGCCCCATTCCTCGCGCGGAAGCGTCGGGCGCAGGAGGAACGACATGGTGAGGCCCGCGCGGGCGGGGCTGACCCAGTGGCGGTCGAGCCGGCCGCGGCCGTGCTCCTGCTCCTCGGCGATGAGGACCGTCCCTTGCGTCGCGCCGTGCTTGGCGGCGGCGGCCAGGTCCGTGTTCGTCGATCCGGTGACTTGCACCACATCGACCTCGGTCCAGAAGTCGGACTTCTCCGACAACAGCGACCAGAGCTCGTGCCGGTCCAGTGGCTTTCTCGTCGGTGTGCTCACGCACATAGCGTAGCGACCGGAAGGGCCGATACGATCCGAGTCGTGACCGACATCGACTTCCACACGACCGCCGGGCGGCTCACCGACCTGGCCGAGCGCCTCTCCGAAGCGGCCACCGGGAACCCCCGGGCGATCGAGAAGCAGCACGAGAAGGGCAAGCGCACCGCCCGCGAACGCCTTGAGCAGCTGCTCGACGAGGGGTCGTTCGTCGAGCTGGACTCCCTGCGCCGCCACCACTCCACCAACTTCGGCATGGAGGCGAACCGGCCCTACGGCGACGGCGTCGTCACCGGCTACGGCACCATCGAGGGCCGCGAGGTCTGCGTGTTCGCGCAGGACTTCACCGTCCTCGGCGGCTCGCTCGGGCAGGTCTCGGGCGAGAAGATCACGAAGATCCAGGAGCTGGCGCTGCGCACCGGCCGCCCGATCATCGGCATCTCCGACTCCGGCGGCGCCCGCATCCAGGAGGGCGTCGCGTCCCTCGGCGGCTACTCCGAGATCTTCTTCCGCAACGTGCGCGCCTCCGGCGTCATCCCGCAGATCTCGCTCATCATGGGCCCCTGCGCGGGCGGCGCGGTGTACTCGCCGGCGATCACCGACTTCACGATCATGGTCGACCAGACCAGCCACATGTTCATCACCGGCCCGGACGTGGTCCGCGCGGTGACCGGCGAGGACGTCGGCATGGAGGAGCTCGGCGGCGCGCGCACCCACAACGCGGTCGCGGGCAACGCCCACTACCTGGCCTCGGACGAGACGGACGCGCTCGAGTACGTCAAGCACCTGCTCTCGTACCTGCCGTCGAACAACCTCGACGAGCCGCCCGCCTACGAGTCCAAGGACTTCGAACTCGACATCACCGCCACCGACCTCGAGCTCGACACCGTCATCCCCGACTCGGCGAACCAGCCGTACGACATGCACAAGGTCCTCGAGTCCGTCCTCGACGACGGCGAGTTCCTCGAGACCCAGGCGCTGTTCGCGAAGAACATCATCACCGGCTTCGGCCGCCTCGACGGCAAGCCCGTCGGCGTCGTCGCCAACCAGCCCATGCACTTCGCGGGCTGCCTCGACATCGACGCCTCGGAGAAGGCCGCGCGGTTCATCCGCTTCTGCGACGCCTTCAACATCCCGATCATCTCCTTCGTGGACGTCCCGGGCTTCCTGCCCGGCACCTCGCAGGAGCACGACGGGATCATCCGCCGCGGCGCCAAGCTCATCTACGCGTACGCCGAGGCCACCGTCCCCAAGCTCACCGTCGTCACCCGCAAGGACTACGGCGGCGCGTACTGCGTCATGGGCTCCAAGGGCGTCGGCGCCGACCTCAACCTGGCCTGGCCGACCGCGGAGATCGCGGTCATGGGCTCGCAGGGCGCGGTCAACATCCTCTACCGCCGCGAGCTGGCGAAGGCCGACGACGAGCAGGCCAAGCGCGCCGAGCTCATGGCCGAGTACGAGGAGAAGCTGAACAACCCGTACGTCGCGGCCGAGCTCGGCTACATCGACGCGGTCATCCAGCCGCGCGAGACCCGCGCGATGCTCGTGCGCGGCCTGCGCATGAACGCCTCGAAGCGCGACGAGCTGCCCGCCAAGAAGCACGGCAACATCCCGCTCTAAGCGGTGCCGCGAGGGCGGCGAGGGGGCGCCACGGCGAAGCTTGCGAGCCGTGAATGCGCTGAGCCTCGCCGCCCTCTGCCGTTTCCTGTCACTCGATCCGGTGAGGTCCGCACACGTCCGCCGCGCCGACCGCGCGCCCAGCAGGACAAACCGCGTTGCCACGCGAAGCGACGCGCACCACTCCCATCCCTGGAGTCCGATCCGGGTACCGTCTTATACAGCTGGGGGAAGCGGGACAATTCGTCCCGCCCGACGTTGGGAGTGGGCCATGACACCTATCGGAGGGATGCTGCCAGGGCTGCCGTCCCGGCGGTACGCCATATTGATCGACGTCGGCTACCTCTACGCGGCGGCCGCGGAGCTCCTGCTCGACGCCACCTCCCGCCGCGACTACCGCGTCGACGCCGAGAAGCTGATCAAATCCCTCATCGAACGGGCCGCCCACCACCTCTCCGACGGCGAACTGCTGCGCCTGTACTGGTTCGACGCCGCCCGCGACCGCGTGCCCACCGTCGACCAGCGCGTCATCGCCAACATGGATTTCGTCAAGGTCCGCCTCGGGAACCTCAACTCGCGCGGCCAGCAGAAGGGCGTCGACGCCCAGATCCGCTCCGACCTGGAACTGCTCGCCCGCCACCACGCCGTCCACGAGGCCATCCTCCTCGCCGGCGACGAGGACATGGTCCCCGCCGTCGAGGTCGCCCAGGCCTACGGCGTGCGCGTCCACCTCTGGGGCGTGGAGCCGCCGTACGGCACCAACCAGGCCGAGCGCCTGGTGTGGGAGTCCGACACCGTCGCCACCATCGAAGCCGAGGACCTGCGCGCCTACTTCACCAAGAGCGGCACGGCCGCGGCCGCCACGTACAGCATGGTCGGCGCGCCGATGACGCAGCCCGAACCGCGCGTGCCCAGCCCCGCCGCCGTCTTCGGGCAGCGGCAGTCCGTGGCCGTGACCATGAACGCCGCCGAGGCGCTGGCGCAGGCCGAGTCGGCCCGGCCGAAGTTCGTGCGCACCACGCAGACCGGGGAGAAGCTCGACCCGGAGACGGTGCGGCAGATCGGCGAGTACGTGGGCCACAAGTGGCTCCTGACCAGGGGCGCGGACAACATAGCGGACCTGCTTCCGGGCCCGCAGCTGCCCACCGTCATCGACAAGGAGCTGCTGGTGGAAGCGGAGAAGGAACTCGGTTACTCTCTACGCGACCACCCCGAAGCGCGGATCTGGGTCCGCGACGGCTTCTGGGAGCGGGTGCACCGCGAATTCGACATCGAAGACTGATGCATCCGGCAGTGACAACGGGACAGGCGAGGAGTAGCGCTCGATGAGTCTGGAACTCAAGGTCGTGGGGGAGTCCGTCCCCCTTCACCGCGGCAACCCCACCGACGAGCCCGTCCTCAGGGTGCTTCGGGGTCGTCCCTCCCCCGAGGAACTGGCCGCCCTGGTCGGGCTGATAACGGCCCTGCCGCGGCCGGTGGAGGAGTCCGAGGCCCCGGCCCGCAAAGCCGCGTGGTCGAACCCGGGGCTGAAGCTGCGGGTGCGCCGGTCGTGGCGCGACACCGCCGTCCCGGCCCGCAGGGGCATGGACCGTTGAGCCGGACGTTCGTGCTGGCGTCGCAGTCGCCGGCGCGCCGCGAGCTGCTGAAGGCGGCCGGGATCGAACCGCTCGTGATCGTCTCGGGCGTCGACGAGTCGCGGGTGATGGGGGAGGACCCGGCGATGCTGGCGTCCACCCTCGCGGAACTGAAGGCGACCGCGGTCCTCGACCTGGTCTCGCCGGGCGCGCTGGTGCTCGGCTGCGATTCGGTGCTGCACTTCGGGCACGAGATCCTCGGCAAGCCGGGCGGGCCGGACGAGGCGACCTCGCGGTGGAAGCGGATGCGCGGGCGCTCGGGCACGCTGTACACCGGGCACTGCCTCATCGACACCGAGGCGGACCGCAAGATCGTGCGCGCCTCGGGGACCGAGGTGCACTTCGCCGAGGTCTCCGACGAGGAGATCGCCGCCTATGTGGCGACCGGCGAGCCGCTGCACGTGGCGGGCTCGTTCACGCTCGACGGCTACGGATCGGCCTTCATCGACCGCATCGACGGCGACCCCGGCACGGTCATCGGCCTCTCGATGCCCCTGCTGCGCAACATGCTCGGCGAGCTGGAGATCGCACTCCACCAGCTTTGGAAGTAGCAGGCGCCGCCGTGGCCGCGGCGGCGGGCTTCGGCGCGGCCGTGGAGTGGCTCACCCGGACGTCGGCGCGGTCGCGTCCGCCGCGGCGAGGCGAGAGGATCTGCACATGACCGACCTGCTGCTGCGCGACGCCCGACTCTGGGGCCGCGAGGGACGCACCGACCTGCTCGTCAAGGACGGGAGGATCGCCGCCCTCGCCGACTCGCTTCCCGCGGGCGGCGCGGCCGTCGAGGACCTCGGCGGCGCCGTCGTGATCCCCGGCCTCGTCGACGCCCACGCCCACGTCGACAAGACCCTGTGGGGCGGCCCGTGGGTGCCGCGCACCGCCGGGCCCGGGCTGGCCGCCGCGATCGCCTACGGCGCCGAGCGGCGCGCCGAGTTCGGCATCCCCAACGCGGACTACATCACCGCGCTCCTGTCGAACATGGTGGCCTCCGGCACCACCCACGCCCGCTCGCATGTGGACATCGACCCGGGGATCGGCATCGGCGCCGTGCACGCCGTGCGCGAAGCGGTCGAGCGCCTCGACGGGCGCATCGACCTCGAGCTCGTGGCCTTCCCGCAGACCGGCATCCTCGCCAGTCCCGGCACGGCCGAGCTCATGGACGAGGCCCTCGCGGCGGGCGTCAAGTGCGTCGGCGGCATCGACCCCGAGGGCTTCGACGGCGACGCCGAACGCCACCTCGACCTCGTCTTCGCGCTCGCCGAGAAGCACGGCGCGGAGATCGACATCCACCTGCACGACGGCGGCGACCTCGGCGTCCGCGAGTTCGACATGATCATCGAGCGCACGCGCGCCCTCGGCTACGCGGGCAAGGTCGTCATCAGCCACGCGTTCGCGCTCTGCGACGCCGACGACGCCGTCCGCGCCCGCCTCATCGCCGCGCTCGCCGAGCTCGAGATCGGCTTGACCTCGGTGGCGCCCAAGAAGATCCTGCCGCTGCGGGAACTCGCCGAAGCGGGCGTCGCGATGGGCATCGGGCAGGACGGCGTGCGCGACCTGTGGAGCCCGTACGGCAACGGCGACAACCTGCAGCGCACGCAGTGGTTCGCGCGCAACGCGGGCTTCAGCAAGGACGCGGACATCGAGCTCGCGCTCGAGGCCGCCACGTTCGGCGGCGCGCGGCTGCTCAAGATCCAGGGCTACGGCCTCGCCGTGGGCGACACCGCCGACCTCGTCGCAGTCAAGGGCCGCAACGCGTCAGAGGCCGTGCTCGAGCACCCGGCGCGCGCGCTCGTCGTCAAGCGCGGCCGCGTCGTCGCCCGCGACGGCGCCCTGGACTAGCGCCATTTGATGCCGCAGCCGGTCGACGGGTAGTGCGGCTCGGGCACGGGTTCACCGCGGCGCACCAGCTCGATCGCGCCCGCGAGGTACTCCCCGGTGACGGGCACGCCGTTGCCGGGGGTCGACCCGTCGAACGCGCCGCGGTAGGCGAGCGCGCGGTCGGGGCCGTAGAGGAAGAAGTCGGGGGTGCAGGCCGCGCTGAAAGCGCGCGCGACCTCCTGCGACTCGTCCACGAGGTACGGGAACGTCCAGTTCGCGCGCGCCACCTGGTCGGCGAGGCCGGCCGGGGCGTCGTCGGGGTAGTTCTCGGCGTCGTTCGAGCAGACGGCCACCACGTCGAGGTCCGCCTGCCCGGCCGCGAAGGACCCGAGGACCTGCTCGATGTGGCGCACGTACGGGCAGTGGTTGCACAGGAACGCGACCAGTAGCATCGGCGCGTCGAACCCCGCGAGCGACCGCACCGCCCCGTCGAGGTCCGGCAGCGAGAAATCGGGCGCGGCCGTGCCCAGCGCCACCATGTTCGAGTTGAGGGCCAAAGGAATCGCACTCCTCACGTAGCGGACGTCCGACCCCCATCGTAGAAACCTCCGAGCCCCCCGCCCACCCGGGCTCGGGACCCGCCGCGCTTCCGGGAATCGGGGCATGAGGACGGCGGGGCTCCAGGCCAGGTAGTTGGAGCCCCGCCGCCGGGCCGTCGCGACTACCCCACTTCGTCGGACGGCCTCCTGGTGATGGCGGCAAAGTCTCTTGTCGAGCAGGCTTGGTCTCTGCCGCCGCGCCACCGGGGTGCGTGGAAATAGCGTAGAACCGCCCATTCGACTTGGTCAGTCCGAAACCCGACAATTGCAGACATTGCTATTTTCGCATGTATGGCGTCGTCGCAGGCGGGAAGGGTCGTCTCATAATGTCCTCAGTGGATCAGCGCTCGTCGCGCTCCGATGGCTTCGCTTCGGGGCCTTTGAATTCGCGGCCGGAGACCTCGACTTGCGCGAGGCGGCGGAGGATCTCGAAGAGGGCGTCGCCGAGGACGGTGCCGACGACCATCGTCTCGAGAATCTCGTCGCGGTCGGCGCGGCGCATGAGGAGGCGGATGTCGGCCTCGGCGACCTGCTCGGCCGCGCGGGCGTAGCGGTCCTCGAGCTCGGCCAGGTCGCTGATGCCGAAGAACTCGAGACGGGCGACGACGTCGGCGAGCGCCCTGATGTAGCCGTGCTCGTGCGGCACCCGCTCCCAGCCGCGGCGGCGCACGATCGCCAGCGCCGTCTCGACGTGCCTGTCGTCGGGCGCGTCGTCGGGCACGCGGTGGCTCGAGAGGGCGCGGCTGGCGACGCCGAGGGCGCTGTCGAGGTCGCGCCGGGGGTCCTCGATCTCGGTGAGGACCTCGCGGACCGTGGCGATCGGGAGCCCGCCGGTCTCGACCATGGAGCGCACCAGTCGCAGTCGGCGGACGTGCGCCTCGCCGTAGCTGACCTGGTTGTGGCCGGTGCGCTCGCCGCCGGCCAGCAGGCCCTCGCGCACGTAGTACTTGATCGTGGCCACGGGGACCCCGGTCCTGGCGCTGAGCGCTCCGATTCGCATGCGTCCTTCTTACCCGAGCGGCGGTGGTGACCTGTCCGATTTAGTGATAGCGTCACTATCGATAGTTTAACTCTCGAAACCAGGAGCACCCCTCATGAGCGCCACCCTCGCCGCCCCCGAGCGGCCCGCCTCGAGACGGCGCGGCCGCATCGCCGTCGCCGTGGTCGCCGTCGCCAGCGTCGCGATCGTCCTCCAAGCCGTGCCGGCCTACCTCGTCCCCGGCATGGAGCCGCGCGTCGGCATCCGCGAGAACGTCGCGATCCACCTCCCGTTCCTCGTCGCCCACGCCGCCGCCGGCGGCATCGCGCTCCTCGTCGGCCCGTTCCAGTTCTTCGGCTCGATCCGCCGCAAGCACCCGCGGGTCCACCGCGTCCTCGGCCGCGTCTACCTGCTCGGCGGCATCCTCCCGGGCGCCCTCACCGGCATCGTCGTCGCCGTCCTCACCACGGCCGGGCCGATCGCGCTCGTCTCGTTCGTGTTCCTCGACGTGTTCTGGATCTACACCGCCGCCCGCGCCTACCGGGCCGTGCGGCGGCGCGACTTCGCCGCGCACGAGCGGTGGATGCTGCGCAGCATGGCCGCGACGTTCGCCGCCGTCACGCTCCGGGTCTACCTGGGGCTGTTCATCGCCGTGCAGCTGCCGCTGCTCGAGGGGTTCTACGGCGGCGACTTCGACGCGCTCTTCAGCACCGCGTACACCGCCGCGATCGTCGGCTCGATCGTCCTCAACCTGCTGTTCATCGAGATCTACCTGCGCCGCAAGGAGAGCCGCCGGATTTCGGCTGGCGCGGCCTGAACCTCAGGTCTAGGTTGGGGCGATGAGCGACGAGTACACGATCTCCTCTGACCCCGACCGCCTCGACCGCGAGTGGATCCACAAGGTCATCTCCACCGACACGTACTGGGCCGTCGGCCGCACCCGCGAGCGCAGCGACCTCGCCATCGACCACTCGCTGCCGTACGGGGTGTACGCGGCGGACGGCCGCCAGGTCGCGTTCGCGCGGCTCGTCACCGACCACGCCTACTTCGGGTGGCTCTCCGACGTGTACGTCGACCGCGAGGTGCGAGGGCAGGGCCTGAGCAAGCGGCTCATGGCGCACATCGTCGCGGAGGCCGAGCGGCTGGGCCTCAAGCGGGTCGTCCTCGCCACCGGCGACGCGCAGGGCCTCTACCGCCAGTTCGGGTTCGACGAGATCGACGACGAGTACTCGTGGATGTACCGCGTCTGGCCCGCCCGGCCGTAGCGCGTGTGCGAGCCCTCGCTAGTCCATGATCGGCGGACGGGTGTCGCCGCGACGCGCTAGGCTGGTGCGTTCCCGAATTCGAGCGAGGAGCGCAGTGTCCCAGGAACCAGGCCCCGCCAGAGCCGCACGACCGGATGCCGTCGAGCAGGACGTCGACACCACGCACGCCGTCCCCGCCCCCGACCCGTCCAGCACCCCCGAGCAGGAGATCGCGATCGAGCAGGGCTTCGTCGACCGCGTGTACGCGCGCGTCGACGTGCTCCGCGGTGAGGCCGAAGGCAACCGCGACACCGGCTACGCCCACCTCGCGGCGACCGTGCCCGGCGCCCGCTACGAGCGCGACGTGTTCGTGTACCAGGCCGCCCGCCGCATCGCCGACCTCGACTCCCAGCACGAGGGCCTGGTCTTCGGCCGCCTCGACTTCGACGACGGCAAGGTCCGCCACGTCGGCCGCCTCGGCGTGCGCGACGAGGAGTACCGCACCCTCCTCGTGGACTGGCGCGCCCCCGCCGCCGCGCCGTTCTACCGCGCCACGGCCGTCGACCGGCAGGAGGTCGCGCGCCGCCGCGTCATCCGCTCCTTCGGCCGCAGCGTCGAGGAGATCAGCGACGACCTGCTCAATGAGGACGCCGCCGACCGCCTCCCCGTGATCGGCGACGGCGCGCTCATGGCCGCCTTGGGCCGCAAGCGGACCGGGCGGATGCGCGACATCGTCGCCACCATCCAGGCCGAGCAGGACGCCGCGATCCGCGCGCCCGGCCGCGGCGCCACGATCATCACCGGCGGCCCCGGCACCGGCAAGACCGTCGTCGCCCTCCACCGGGCCGCGTTCCTGCTCTACCAGGACCGCAGCCGCTACGAGGCCGCCGGCATCCTCGTCGTCGGCCCCTCGGCCGTGTTCATGAAGTACATCGGGCGCGTCCTCCCCAGCCTCGGCGAGGAGACCGCCGCCCTCTACTCCCTCGGCGAGCTGTACGCCGGGGTCGAGGCCACCCGCCAGGACCGGCCCGAGGTCGCGGCCGTCAAGGGCGGCACCGTGATGCTGCCGATCCTGCGCCGCCTCGTCCGCCAGACCCCGCCGGGCGCCCCCAGCGAGCTGCGGATCGTCTACCGCGGCGACGTGTTCAAACTCGACGCCGCCGAGCTCGCCGCCGCCCGCGCCCGCGTCTTCGAGAAGGAGCCGCGCCCCAACCTCGCCAAGACCGAAGCGGGCCGCGCCCTCCTCGTCGCCTTGTGGCGCAAGATCAAACCGGTCATCGAAGACGCCGAGCCCGCGAAGTTCTCGCGGGACGTGGGCTCGCGCGGCGAGTTCCTCACCTTCCTCGACCACTGGTGGCCCGACCTCGACCCCGCCGACGTGCTCGGCTGGGCCGGCGACGCCCGCCGCCTCGCCTCCGCCGCCGAAGGCCACCTCAAGAAGGAGGCCATCGAAGGCGTCTCGGCCTCCCTCCGCGAGAGCGACTTCTCCATCCCCGACGTGGCCCTCCTCGACGAGCTGCGCATCCTCCTCGGCGTGAAGCCCCAGCCGCGGGGCCGGGACCGCATCCGCTCCTGGGACGGCATCCAAGAGGTCTCCACCGTCCAGGACCGCTACTACGACCGGCCCGAACGGCAGGCCCGCGACGCGTTCTACGAGGACTACGCGCACGTCATCGTCGACGAGGCCCAGGACCTCTCGCCCATGCAGTGGCGCATGCTCGGCCGCCGCGGCCGCGGCGCCGGCTGGACCATCGTCGGCGACGAGGCCCAGTCGAGCTGGCCGCGCCCGAGGGAGAGCGCCGACGCCCGCCGCCGCGCCGTCCCCAGCGGCCGCCTCCACGAGTTCCACCTGACGAAGAACTACCGGAACTCCAAAGAGGTCTTCGAGTACGCCGCCGCATGGGCCAAGCCGCGCCTGCGCACCCTCGACCTGCCCGAGGCCGTGCGCGAGACCGGCGTCGGCGTCGTCCAGAAGACCGTCGCCGCCGACACCCTCATGCCCGAGGTCGCCGGCGCGGTCGTCGAAGCCCTCGACGCCGTCGAAGGCACCGTCGGCATCATCGCGCCCTACGACCGCCACGCGGAACTCGCCGGCATCGTCCACGACGGCCGCGTCACCCTCGTCGGCCCCTTGGAGTCCAAGGGCCTCGAATGGGACGCCGTCATCGCCGTCGACCTCGAAACCGTCGCCGCCTCGCACGGCGCCGGCGTCGCCTACGTCGTCCTCACCCGCGCCACCCAGCGCCTCACGAGGATCGACCTCGACTGACGGCCCTGTCGAGCGCCTGCCAACCCACCGCGGTCGCCACAAGCACCGCGGTGGGCAGCCAGGCGAGATCGGGACGGCCCTCGGCCTCCACCGGATGCCAGCGGGTGCCGTCGGCGCCGAAGAGCACCGAGGAACCCCAGCCCGAAGCCGTGTACGCCGCGACCCGGTCGCCGGGCCGGAGAGCACCTCCGCTGATGACATCGATCGAGCCGTAGTCGTCGGCGCCGACGCCCTCGACCCGGTAGGACCGCAGCTCGCAGGTGCGCGCAAGGCCGAAGCGCAGCACGCTCGGCCCGCCGCACTCGCCGATACGGACCACCTCCACCGTCTCGTCGCCGCGCTGGCCGTGCGGCGCGCCGTAAGCGAAGCGGACCTCGAACGCCAGGCTCATCAAGGCGACGGCCGCGAGGACACCGGCCGCGGCGAGCAGTCGCCGCACACGCCGACGCCCCTTCGGCAGCCTCGCCGTGGACGGCCCTTGCGGTTCGGCGGGGATGAAGAGGCGCAGGCCGACCGCGACCATCGCGGCGACCACCGCAGCGAACGCGAGGACTCCGGCGATGTTGACGAGTGAGGTCATCCTGGCCTGTTCGTGTTGTCGGAAGGGTTATTCACCGATGGTCTGCTCGACCGCGCGGCGCCTCCGGGAGCGTCTGACCGCGTAGACGAGCAGGATAGCCGCGAGCACGCCGGGACCCATGTGGACGAGGAGGACGCCGAAGAGGGTCGGGCCGCCCCAGTCGCTCTCGTAGCTCGACGGGTCGCCGAAGTCGATCACGAAGGGCTCCATCAGGGCCCGGAAGATGAAGAAGCCGCCGACGATGAAGGCGAGCACCCACAGAACGCGTCTCATGACCCGACTCTAATGCGCCGCGCCCTCGCGCGGGGTCGTCGCTGTGGCGGCGCCCAGGACCAGCAGGAGCTGGGCGGCCGCGTAGGTCGCCATCACCGCCTGCGGCTGCAGCGGGAACTCGAGCCCGGCCACGCCCAGACCCAGGCACAGGTCTGAGACGACGAAGAGGAGCCCGCCGACCGCCGCGAGCCGGTGCACGCCCGCCGCGGCGGCCGCCATCGCCACCAGCAGCAGGCTGTAGACCGCGACCGGGACCGCCAGCGACTCCAGGCGCGGCCACAGGACCGCGTTGGCGCCCAACCAGAACGCGACATAGCAGCCCGGGACCGCCCAGCGTCGGCGCAGGACCGGCAAGGCGCCCAGGCGCACGAACACCGCGAGGTACGCGAGCTGCATGAGGGCGAACAGACCCATGCCGGTCAGGAACGCGGGCGTCCCGTCGAGGAGCAGCGCGACGTCGGCCGCGCACGCCAGCAGGAGCCCGACGCCGAACAGCCGCACGGGACGCAGGCCCGGCGGGGTCGCGACGATGAGGTGGGCGAGGAGCAGGAGCGTCAGAGCGGGCTTGCTCGCCCAGCGGAGGGCGTCCGCGCCGAGGCTGATCGCGGCGAGGTCGACGGCGGTGGCGACCGCGAACGCCCGCAGCCAGAAGCGGGCCGGGAAGCGCACCAGCATCGAGCGGATAACGACGAGGGGAGGGTTCATGGGTGCGGGAGCCTATCAGCATCCCGCGGGTCGCGGGCGGCGTCGGGGTGGGAAAAGCGCTGGCGTCCGGCGGGCCGATCGGGGATGCTGCGCCGATGAGTGACGACTGGGAGTGGGACGAGACCCTCTTCGCCGGCAGTGCCGCCCACTACAGCGTCGGCCGGATGCCGTACCCGACCGCTCTCGCCGCGGCCGTCCGCGACGAGCTGGGCCTCGATGGGACCGGGCGGCTTCTCGACGTGGGCTGCGGGCCGGGTTCGCTGACGCTGCTGCTCGCCCCGCTCTTCGAGTCCACTGTGGGCGTAGACCCGGATGCGGGGATGCTCGCCGAGGCGGCCCGCCGGGCCGAGGAGGCCGGGCGCGAGGACGTCGAGTGGCGGCGGCACCGGGCCGAGGAGCTGCCGGATGACTTGGGCCGCTTCAAGGTCGTGGCCTTCGCGCAGTCCTTCCACTGGATGGACCGGCTGCGCGTCGCCCGGCGCGTCCGCGGCCTGCTCGACCCCGCGGGGTTCTGGATCCACGTCGGCGCGACCACCCACCGGGGCGCGGAGGACGCTGCGGCGCTGCCGCACCCGGCCCCGCCGTGGGACCGGATCAGTGCGCTCGTCGCCGCCTATCTGGGGCCGGTCCGCCGCGCGGGCCGGGGCTTCCTGCCCGGCGGCACCGCGGGCGGCGAAGAGGCGGTCATGCGCGAGGCCGGGTACACCAAGGTCACCCGCCTGCAGGTCGACGACGGCCGCGTCTTCGACCGCGACGCCGACGCGATCGTCTCGGCGGTGTTCTCGCTGTCGGGTTCCGCGCCGCATCTGTTCGCGGAACGGCTGCCCGCGTTCGAGATCGAGCTGCGCGATCTGCTCGCGGAGGCGTCGCCCGGCGGCCGGTTCGCGGAGCGTGAAGTGTCCACAGGGGTCGTCGTCTGGCGGCCCTGACCGGTCAGGCGTCGCCGTTCGCGGCCGCCGCGGTGAGGTTCCACAGCGTTATCGCGTGGCGCCCGTGCTCGTAGCCGAGGGCCGCGATCGAGGCGGTGTCGATCTTGAAGTCGCGGCCGTCGCGGGCCGGGCGGCCGAGCCAGCGGGCCGCCGCCACGCGGAGGCTGTGGCCGTGGGCGACGAACGCGACGTCGCCGCGGTCCAGGAGCGGTTCGGCCTCGGCGAGCGCCCGGTCGAGGCGCACCGCGACCTCCTCGGCCGATTCGCCGCCGTCGCCCTCGCCGCCGTCGGTCCACAGCGACCAGCCCGGCCGCTCGGCCTCGATCTCCTCGCTGGTGCGGCCCTCGTAGTCGCCGTAGCCCCATTCGGCCAGGTCGGGGATGACGCCGGTGACGTCGAGCCCGGCGAGGTCGGCGGTGATGAGCGCCCGCATGCGCGGGCTCGACCAGACCGCGGCGAACTCGCGCCCGGCGAGCAGCGGCGCGAGCGCCTTCGCCTGGGACACGCCGTTCTCGGTGAGGTCGAGGTCGGTCACGGACGTATGCTGCCCCGACGCCGACCAGGTGGTCTCGCCGTGGCGGATGAGCACGATCTCTCCCATGCCGCCCACTGTAATCCGGCCCGGCCCCAGGCACGTCCGATCGCGTGCGGGCCGTTCAGATCGCGCGGGCGAGGAACACGCCCATGTAGCCGCGCTCGTCGGTCCAGCAGCCGGTCGTCTCGAACCCCGTGGCCTGCAGCTGGTTCTCGAGCTCGCCGCGGAGGAACTTGGTGGAGATGCCGGTGTGGATCTCCTCGCCGACGGAGAACGTCAGGTCGATCCCGAGCGCCGCGAGGTCCACCTGCATCGGCTTCATCGCGCGCAGCCGCATGTCGATGGTGGCGGTGTCGTTGTCCCACAAGGCGATGTGCTCGAAGTTGTCGGGTTCGAAATCGGCGTCGAGGCGGTGGTTGAGGACGTACAGGATGTGCCGGTTGAACTCGGCGGTCACCCCGGCCGCGTCGTTGTAGGCCGCGAGGATCACGTCGGGGTCCTTCACGAGGTCGGCGCCGAGGAGGAACCAGTCGCCCGGGCGCAGGGCCTCGCGCAGGTCGCGCAGGAACTGGCTGCGCTCCATGCCGTTGAAGTTCCCGAAGGTCCCGCCGAGGAACGCGACCAGGCGCGTGTCGTGGTGGTCGGGCAGGTGCGCGAGGTGGCGGGTGAAGTCGCCGACGATGCCGCCCAGGTGCGCGTCGGGGTAGACCGGGGCGAGTTCGAGCAGCACGTCGCGCACTTCGCCTTCGGCCACGTCGAACGGCCAGAACCCGTCGAGCCGGCCCGCGTCGGCGAGCGCGCTCAGCAGCGGCCGGATCTTCTCGGCCCGGCCCGCGCCGAGCTCGATCACCGAGATCGGGTCGGCGCCGAGCGCGGCCGCGATCTCGGGGGCGCGGTCGTGGAGGATCGCCCGCTCGCTGCGGGTCTGGTAGTACTCGGGCTGGCGGGTGAGCTCGGCGAAGAGGGTCGAGCCGCGGCCGTCGTAGTGCAGGCGCATCGGCAGGTGCTTGGGGTGCGAGGTGAGTCCCCGGCGGACGTCGAGGCGGAGCGACGCGTCGAGGTCGGCGTCGTCGATGCAGATCCGCAGTTCAGGAGCAGACACCCTTCGATCTTATGTCGACTCCGGGTATGTTTCGCCCCAGTGGGGGACAGGCGTCACGGCGCGCCCGGGACGGTGCAGGCCTGCGCGGCGAGCTGGCTCGCGTACCGCAGCGCCGCGGCGACCACGCTCCGGTTGCCCCAGGCGGGGAGTCGGTCGAGGCGCATCCACCCGGCCGAGGTGAGCCAGCCGAGGAGCCCCGAGGTGAACGCGTCCCCCGCGCCGATCGAGTCGACCAGGTCGACGGCCGGGGCGGTCATCTGGGTGACGTGGCTGCGGTGGAAGGCGACCGACCCGGCGTCCCCGAGGGTCACGACCACGAGTTCGGGCCCGGCCTCGAGCCATTTGCGGGCGATCTCGTCCACGGCGGCGTCGGGGTAGAGCTGCGCGAGGTCGCGCTCCGAGACGCGCACGAGGGTGGCGAGGCCGACCAGGCGCTCGGTGCGCTCGAGGACCTTCGCGCGGTCGCCCATCGCGCTGAGGCGGATGTTCGGGTCGAACGAGATCGGGACCGCGCGGCGGGCGCGGTTGACCCAGTGCTCGATCGCCCGCGCGGAGGGCTCGAGGTAAGCGGCGAGGGACCCGAAGTGGATGAGGTCGACCGCGGCCGGATCGGGTGCGGGCAGGGCGCGGTGCTCCCAGGCGAAGTCGGCGGTGCCGGCCGTCCAGTAGTCGTACGCGGCGCTGCCGTCCTCGCCGACGACCGCCAGACCGAGTGTCGAGGGGCGGTCGGTGCGGAGGATCCACTCGCGGCGGACGCCCGCGGCGATGTGGCGGCGCCAGGCCTGGCGGCCGAAGTGGTCGCCGCCGACGGCGCCCACGAGCGCGGTCGGGATGCCGCGCCGGGCGAGCGCGACCGCGATGTTCGCGGGGCCGCCGCCGCAGGTGGGGCGGAGCTGGCCCCCGGGGGCGGGGACGAGGTCGATGACGTTCTCGCCTGCCACGAGGATCAACGGGGGCTCCTTCCGGTCGGGGGGCGGGTGCCGCTGCGGAGAGGGTATTGCAGGTGCCGGAAGGCGTGGAAGTCGGATTCGCGTCCTGCTGGGAGGTCTCGTCCGGATAACGGACACGAGGGTTCGCGGTGCGGCGCATCGCCGGCTCCGGGGCTTCCTGCGCCACGCCCGGGCGGGCCGGTGCGCCGCGCGGCGGGGCGGGGGTTCAGGATGGAGCCATGTCCACCGAAGAGGTCGAAGCCGAGCGCGCCGCCGACACCGTCGAGAGCGACGCCACCGACGGTCCCGCGGCACCCGCCGAGGGCGAGGCGCCCGCCGCCGCGCGCCCGAAGCAGCGGCGCATGCGCGACATGGCGATGTCGATGGCGGTACTGCTCGTGCCGATCGGCCTGTTCTACGCCGGATGGCAGTGGGTCGCCTCGGACCGGCAGGTCAGCGTCGTCGACACCACCGAGAACCACGCCACCGCGGCGAGCCTCGGCCTCGCGGCGATCGAGCCCGAACTCGGCGAGGAATGGAAGGCCATCTCCACCGACCTCGCCGTCGACGGCGAGACCGTCGTGCTCCGCACCGGCTACTACTCGCCCGACGGCCACGGCCTCCAGCTCGCCGAGACCAACGGCGCCCTCGCCGATGTGAACGAGGCTCTGACCGGTACCGGCACCCCGGTCGAGGCGGCCGGCATCACCTGGGCCGCATACGAAACCAACGCCGGCGAGACCTGGACGGCCGAGATCGGCGGCGAGACCGTCGTCCTCAGCGCCGAACCCGACGGCGTCCCCGACCTCACCGAACTCGCCGAAGGCGTGGCCGAAGCCGCAGCCGCCTGACGAAGCGCTCCACGGAGAACTGCCGGACCCCGCGCCAGGCTCGCGCCGGATGCCCGTTTCGAAGGCCGACGCCGGAGATGTGACCCCGCTCGGGGCCGGCGGCTCAGTCCTCGTCGTCGTCCGACGCCGCCGCCGTGCGCGCCCGCAGGCGCTCCCGCGCGCCTTCCAGGTGCGACTGGCACAGGTCGGCCAGCTGCTCGCCCCGCTCCCAGAGCTTCAGCGACTCCTCGAGCGTCGCCCCGCCCGCCTCGAGCCGCTCGACCGTGGCCACGAGCTCCGCCCGGGCCTCCTCGTACGTCAACTGCTCCCCGCTCACTTACCCTTCCTCTCTCGTCTGCACGACCGCGGCCCGCAGCGAACCCGCCGCCAGCCGCACTTCGATGGCCTCACCGGCGGCCGCCGCCTCCCGCAGCACCGCCCCCGACTCCGTGTCCGTGACGATCGCGTACCCGCGGTCGAGTGTGGACTGCGGCGACAGCGAACGCAGCCGCGCCCGCAGATGCTCCAGGTCGTCCGTCGACCGCTCCAGCCGCGAATCCACGCGCGCCCGCATCCGGTGCGTCAGGTTCGCGACCGCCTCGCCCCGGGCCTCCAGCATCGTCTCCGGCCGCGCCATCACCGGGCGGGCGCGCATCGCCGCGAGCCCGTCGGCCTCCCGCGCCACCATCGCGTTCAGCGCCTGGCGCAGCCGGGTGCGGCAGATGTTCAGGCCGCGCTGCTCCTCCGCGAGGTCGGGCACCACCTTCTTGCCCGCCTCGGTGGGCGTCGAGGCCCGCCAGTCCGCCACATAGTCGAGGATCGGCGTGTCCGGCTCGTGCCCGATCGCCGACACCACCGGCGTCACCGCCTCGGCCACCGCCCGGCACAGCGTCTCGTCCGAGAACGGCAGCAGGTCCTCCATCGAACCGCCGCCGCGCGCGATCACGATCACCTCGACGTCAGGATCCCGGTCGAGCTCGGCCAGCGCCGCGCACACCTCGGTGACCGCGCGCGGCCCCTGGACGGCGACCTCGCGGACCTCGAAGTCCGCGGACGGCAGGCGGGCCTTGGCGTTCTTGAGCACGTCCCGCATCGCATCCGAGGCGCGGCCCGTGATGAGCCCGATCCGGTAGGGCAGGAACGGCAGCGGCTTCTTGCGCTCGGCCGCGAACAGGCCCTCGGCGGCGAGCAGTTTCTTGAGGCGCTCGAGCCGGGCGAGGAGCTCGCCGAGGCCGACCTGGCGGATCTCGCGCACATGCAGCGAGAGCGAGCCGTTCTTGTCCCACCACTGGGCCTGGGCGCGGATGACGACCTGCGCGCCGTCGCGCAGCGGCGGGTCGCACGCCGCGACCGCGCCGGTGAAGTCGACGACCCGCATCGAGACCTCGGCGGCCGGGTCGCGGAGGGTGAGGTAGACGGTGCGGCCGCGGTGGCTGATCTCCGTGATCTGGCCCTCGGTCCACACCTCGCCGAGGCGGGCGAGCCAGTCGCCGATCTTCTTCGAGACGACCCGCAGCGGCCACGGGTTCTCGGCGCTCATCGGCACGCCCGGCCCGGTGGCGGGGCCGGTGCGGCCTGGAGCGCTGGCGGTGCTGTCGGTGGCGCTGCTCGCTGCGTCGGTCACGTGGCCAGACTAACTGCAGGGTGTGACGAAACCGGGCGGCCGGATACCATCGAGGCGTGGCAGACCCGAAGCGAGTGTTGTTGGCCAAGCCGCGCGGGTACTGCGCGGGCGTGGACCGGGCCGTGGTGACCGTCGAGAAGGCGCTGGAGCTCTACGGCGCGCCGGTGTACGTGCGCAAGGAGATCGTGCACAACCGGCACGTGGTGGAGACCCTCGCCGGGAAGGGCGCGGTCTTCGTGGAGGAGAACGAGGAGGTGCCGCCGGGCTCGGTGGTGGTCTTCTCGGCGCACGGCGTGGCGCCCGAGGTGCACGACCAGGCGGCCGAGCGCGGCCTGAAGGCGATCGACGCGACGTGCCCCCTGGTGACCAAGGTGCACAAGGAGGCCGTGCGGTACGCCGAGGAGGATTACGACATCCTGCTCATCGGCCACGAGGGCCACGAGGAGGTCATCGGGACCTCCGGCGAGGCGCCCGAGCACATCCAGCTCGTGGACGGGCCGGACGCGGTGGACGGGATCACGGTGCGCGACCCGGAGAAGGTCGTGTGGCTCTCGCAGACGACGCTGTCGGTGGACGAGACGATGGAGACGGTGGGGCGGCTGAAGCAGCGCCTGCCGATGCTGCAGAGCCCGCCGAGCGACGACATCTGCTACGCGACGCAGAACCGCCAGCAGGTGGTCAAGGACATCGCGGCGGAGTGCGACGTGATGCTGGTGGTCGGGTCGAAGAACTCCTCGAACTCGGTGCGGCTGGTCGAGGTCGCGGTCCAACACGGCGCGCGCGCCGGCTTCCTGATCGACTTCGCGCACGAGATCGACGAGGCCTGGCTCGAGGGCGCGTCCACTGTGGGACTTTCCTCGGGGGCCTCGGTGCCGGACAACCTGGTGCAGGATGTCTTGGCGCACTTGGCCGAACGCGGTTTCACGAGCGTCGAGGAGTTCGAGCCGGTGACGGAGAAGCTGACCTTCTCGCTCCCGCGCGAACTCGTCAAGGACCTCAAGGCCGCCGGGCGCGCCTGAGCCCCGGCGACCTCTTTCGGGTGACACTTTTCCTTACGACGGTAAGAACGGGGGTCGCTTGTCGAACCCCCGCGAAACAATTGAGCAGGGGACGCCCCCCGGGTGGGTGGGGGACTGCCCGGAGCGCGGGAGCTAGGGGCGCAGATCCTCCACCGCCTCCCAAGCCGGCTTCCGCGCCGGGGTGATCACCGGGGCCGGGGACTCCGGCGGGTCGCCCGCGACCTCGAGTTCGCTGAACCGCCGCGCCGTCACCAGCAGCCGCGACTCGACGCTCGCCACCGCCGCGTTGTAGGACCCGACCGCCGCCTCCAGCGACGAGCCGAGCCGCGAGAAGTGCCCCGCCACCGCGCCCAGCCGCTCGTGCAGCTCCCGCCCCAGCTTGTGGACCTCCTTGGCGTGCTGCGCCAGCGCCTCCTGCCGCCACGTGTGCGCCACCGTCCGCAGCAGCGCCATCAGCGTCGCCGGGGAGGCGATAACCACCCCGCGCGCGAACGCGTCCTCCAGCAGCGCCGGGTCGCCCCGCAGCGCCGCGTCCAGGAACGCGTCCGCGGGCACGAACAGCACCACCATCTCCGGCGTGTCCTCGAACGCCCGCCAGTACTCCTTGCCCGCCAGCGACTCCACATGCCGCCGCAGGTGCTTCGCGTGCACCCGCAGCAGCTGGTCCCGCCCCGCCTCGTCCTCCGACTCCAGCGCCTGCAGGTACGACTGCAGCGGCGCCTTCGCGTCCACCACCAAGGTCCGCCCGCCGGAGAGGCGCACGACCAGGTCGGGGCGCACCCCGCGCCCGTCGACCACACCCGAGTGCTGCTCGGAGAAGTCGCAGTGCTCGACCATCCCGGCCGCCTCCACGATCCGCCGCAGCTGCACCTCGCCCCACTGCCCGCGCACCTGCGGCGACCGCAGCGCCCCCAGCAGCCGACCCGTCTGCTCGCGCAGATCCTCCGAGATGTCCGCGACCCCCGAGAGCTGGATCCGCAACTGCGCGTACGCGTCCACGCGGGCCCGCTCCACATCGCCCAAGCGCGTCTCATAGCGCGCCAACGTGTCCGCGATCGGCGCGAGCACCTGCCCGACCGCCTGGCGCGAGTGGTCCGTCGCCTCGTACGCGACCGCCTTCAACGTCGACTCGAGCCGCTGCTCGTTGTCCGCCGCCGCCTCCAGCCGCGCCGTGGCCGCCGCCAACTCGGCCGCCTGGCGCGACCGCCCCGCGAACCAGCCTCCGAAACCGCCCGCCGCCAGGCACACCACCGCCAATAGGACCCACGTCATACGGGCCAGTCTAGGGCCTGCCAGGCGGGTCCCGGCGGAGCGGAATCCAAGTCGGCGAGCGGGCGAACGGGCCTGGTACCGCCCGGCAGGGCCCGACGGGCGGGCCCCGGGCGCGCCGCCGCGGGTACAGTCGGTACATGGAGCTGTGGTTGACCCTGCTGGTGGTCGCGATCCTCGTCATCTTCTTCGTGGTGCAATCCAACAAGAAGCGGGCGCAGGCCGAACTCGCCGATGCCGAGGCCGAGGCCCGGCGCCTCTACGAGCGCCTCGGCGGCCAGACCATGAACCTCACCGCCCCCGGCGACAACCTGCCCGCAGGCCAGGCCCTCGCCGACGCCGGCGAGCGGTACACGGCCGCGGGCTCGCAGCTCGAATCGGCCCGCTCGATCAACCAGTACCGGCTCGTCGCCGAGACCGCCATCGAAGGCCTCAACTACGTGCGCGCCGCCCGCACCGCCATGCACATGGACCCCGGCCCCGAGGTCCCCGTCATGCGCGGCCAGCGCCGCACCGGCGCGCTCACCGAGCCGGTCAGCGCCGAGGTCGAGGGCCGCCGCTACACCGGCTCGCCCGACCCGAGCGACGAGAACCGCCACTACTACCCGGGCGGCCGCGTCGACGGGCGTCCCGTGCCGGCCGGCTGGTACAACACGCCCTGGTGGCAGCCCGCGCTGGCGGGTGCCGCGGGCGTGTTCGTCGGCATGATGGTCTTCGACGCGATGATCGCGCCCGCTTATGCGATGGGCGCGATCGAGGGCACCGATTACGGGAGCGATGCCGGAGCGGACGGCGGCGACGCGGGCGCCGACGGCGGCGACGCCGGTGGCGACTCGGGCGGCGATTTCGGTGGCGGGGACTTCGGTGGCGGGGACTTCGGCGGAGGCGACTTCGGCGGCGGGTTCGAGTAGCCGCCCCAACGACACCGGCCCCCTGCCGCTGAGCGGCAGGGGGCCTTCCCGTCCATGAGCCGCAGCCGCGGCACCACTCCTTGTTCAAGCGGTGCAAGGGCTCCCGCAGGCGGCGCGGCGGGAGCCCCAAGAGGTCACCATTCGGCGAAGGAGCCGTCCTTGAGGCGCCAGATCTCGTTGCGCCAGCGGTGGGGGTCCTTGGCGGCCTTGCGGACCGCGGCCTCGTCGATGTCGATGCCCAGACCGGGGCCGGTGGGGAGCTGGACGACGCCGTCGGTGAACGCGAAGACCGCGGGGTCCACCAGGTAGTCGAGGAGGTCGTTGTCCTCGTTGTAGTGGATGCCGAGGCTCTGCTCCTGGATGAGGAAGTTCGGGGACGCGAAGTCGACCTGGAGGCTCGCCGCGAGCGCGATCGGCCCGAGCGGGCAGTGCGGGGCGAGCGCCACGTCGTAGGCCTCGGCCATGGCGGCGATGCGGCGGACCTCGGAGATGCCGCCGGCGTGCGAGAGGTCGGGCTGCGCGACCGCGATGCCGGTGGAGAGCACGTCGCGGTAGTCCCAGCGGGAGTACAGGCGCTCGCCGGTGGCGATCGGGATGGCGGTGCTCGAGGTGATCGCCCGCAGGTCGCGGGAGAACTCGGGCAGGACCGTCTCCTCGACGAACAGCGGGAACAGCGGCTCCAGCAGCGGCAGGACGCGGCGGGCCATGGCGGTGGAGAAGCGGCCGTGGAAGTCGATCGCGAAGTCCATGTCGTCGCCGACGGCGGCGCGGAGCTCGGCGAACTGGTCGACGATGCGGTGGACCTGCGCGGCGGTCTCGATGCGGCCGAGCTGGGCCGCGGCGTTGCACTTGACGGCGTCGAAGCCGTTCGCCTTGGCGCGCAGGGCGTCTTCGGCGAGGGCCTGGGCGGAGTCGCCGCCGATCCAGGTGTAGACGCGGACGGTGTCGCGCACGGCGCCGCCGAGGAGTTCGTAGACGGGCACGCCGAGGGCTTTGCCTTTGAGGTCCCACAGGGCCTGGTCGATGCCGGCGACGGCGCTGGAGAGCACCGGGCCGCCGCGGTAGAAGCCGCCCTTGGTCATGACCTGCCAGTGGTCTTCGATGCGGGAGGCGTCCTGGCCGATGAGCCGGTCGGCGAGCGCCTCGACGACGCTGGCGACGGCTTCGGCGCGGCCCTCGACGATCGGTTCGCCCCAGCCGACGAGGCCGTCGTCGGTCTCGACGCGGACGAAGAGCCATCGGGGCCGGACGAAGAAGGTCTCGATGCTGGCGATGTTCAAGGGAACCTCTATCTCTTGTGGAGGGATCGGGGTCAGGCGAGCCTGACGAGCCGGCCGCCGTCGACGGGGAGTTCGGCACCGGTGATGTAGCCCGCCTCGTCGGAGGCGAGGAACGCGATCGCGGCGGCGACCTCTTCGGCGCGGCCGAGGCGTCCGGCGAGGGTGCGCCCGGCCTCCTCGGCCTGCCCCGCGGAGGGCACGCGGTCCCATTGCCGGGTGCGGATCGGACCGGGAGCGACGGCGTTGACGCGCACGGCGGGGGCGTATTCGACGGCGAGCTGGCGCACCAGCGCGCTGAGGCCGCCTTTGGCGGCGGCGTAGGCGGTGAAGCCGGGCATGGAGGCGTGGGCGTGCACGGAGGAGACGGCGACGACGGAGCCGCAGGCGGCCGTGAGCGGTTGGGCGAGTGCGGCGACGCCGAGATAGGTGGCCTTGAGGGTGGTGTCGAGCACGCGGTCCCAGTCGTCCTCGGGCAGTTCGTGGGCCGCGCCGAAGCGCAGTGCGTAGGCGTTGGAGACGAGCGTGTCGACGTGCCCGTGCTCGTCCATGGCCCGCGCGGCGAGATCGCGCCAGTGCGCGGACTCGGCGACGTCGCAGTGGACGAAGTGGACGGACCCTGCGGTCTCGGCGACGACGCGCGCCCCGGCCTCGCCGTCGATGTCGGCGAGGTACACGACCGCGCCCTCGCTCGCGAGGCGCGCGACGACCGCGGCACCGATGCCCATGGCGCCGCCGGTGACGACGGCGACCTTTCCCTCGAATCGGTTCATCCGGCGACCTTATCGGCGTCGGCGGCGGCTTTGCCGCGCTGGCGCGGTTTCGCCGCGGGTTCGGTGAGGTCGACGAGGGCGGCGGCGAGGCCGGGGCGTTCGCGGAGGATGAGGGCCGCGCCGCCGACGGCGCCGGCGCGGGCGCCGAGGTCGAGGGCGGCGGGGACGACGTCGACTTCGCGCACGAGGGTGAGCGCGTACCGGCGGATCGCGGTGCGCAGCGGGTCGAGCAGCACTTCGCCGGCGCGGGCGAGCTCGCCGCCGATGACGATCCGCTCGGGGTTGAGGAGGTTGCAGAGGCTGGCGAGGACGCGGCCGGTCATCTGGCCGACGTCGGCGAGGACGCCTTCGCACGCGCGGTCGCCGGCCGCGGCGGCGGCGAGCACGTCCTCTACCGTGGCCTTGGCGCCCAGGTGGGGACGCAGCGCTCCCAGCACCGCGGGGATGCCCGCGTGGAGGACGAGGCAGCCGCGGTTGCCGCACGGGCACGCCGGTCCGTCCACATCGACCGAGGTGTGCCCGAGCTCCCCGGCGGCGCCGGCCGCGCCGCGGAAGACCCGGCCGTCGAGGATGAGCCCGGCCGCGATGCCGCTGGACAAGCCCACGTACATGAGGTCGCGGACGCCTCTGCCCGCGCCGCTGTACGCCTCGGCGACGGCTTCGAGCCGGGTGTTGTTCTCGATCGTCACGGGCAGGCGCAGGCGCCGCTGGAACTCGTCGGCGGCGTGCACATGGGACCACGGCTGGTCGGGCAGCGAGGTGGAGACGATGCCGGTGGCCTTCTCGATGGGGCCGGGCAGACCGACGCCCGCGCCGACGATCCGGTCGCGGTCGAGGCCGTGCGCGGCGATGAGCCCGTCGAGCAGGTCGGCGGCGACGTCGATGCGCTCAGACCAGCCGAGGTCGGGGTCGACGGCGCGGCCGGCGCCCGCGATCTCGTTGTGCGCCAGGTCCGAGAGGTGGACCCACACGTGGTCGAAGGTGAAGTCGAGGCCGAGCGCGACGGCCGCGCCCGGGTTGATCGCGAGCGTCTCCTTGGCGCGGCCGTCCCCGTCGGGGTCGCCGTCCCGCTCGACCACCAGGCCGCGGGACATCAGTTCGGTGACGATGGTCGACACGGTGGTGCGGGAGAGGTCGGCTCGGCGCGCGAGCTCGGCGCGGTGCGTAGGTCCCTTGCGCAGCAAGAGGGTGAGCAGCCGTTCCTGGTTCGCGCGGCGCAGTGACTGGAGGGATCCGCTCTTCGTCCGGGGCATGCGCTGATCATACAACCCGCCCATAAATCTGTGTCAAGACTATTGACGTACTTATATGAGTGGAGCTAGCCTTCGTCCACAGACTTTTCGAACCCCTTCCTGAAAGGCGAAAACCCATGCGTGGATCCCTCGGGACGCCCGTGTCCCAAGCGGCCCTGACCCGCCGCACCCTGGTGCGCGGCTCGGCCCTCGGCGCGGCCGCCGCAGCCGGCGCCGGAGCCCTCTCCGCCTGCGCCCCTTCGGCAGGCGGCAGCGACGGCGGCAAGAAGACGCTGACGATCATGGCCCCGGAGAACGAGTTCAGCCCCGAGTTCCTCGAATCCGCGGAGAAAGAACTCGGCATGACGATCAAGCGCGTCGAGGTCGACACCACCAAGCTCACCGCCATGCTCGCCAGCGGCACCGCCCCCGACCTGGTCCGCGGCCTCGGCGCCGTCGAGACCCCGTACCTCGTCTCCCGCGACCTGGCGCTCCCCCTCGACGACTACTTCGCCAAGAGCGAACTGCTCAAAGAGGACGACATCGACCCGATCAACGACGTGTGGCGCTACGACGGCTCCGTCCAAGGCCAGGGGCCCCGCTACGGCCTCGCCAAGGACTACTCCCAGGACGCCATGTTCTGGTACAACACCGCCCTCTTCGACGCGGCCGGCGTCGCCCACCCCTCGGACGCCGAGCCGGTCACCTACGACGAGTGGCTCGATATGGGCAAACGGCTCACCCAGAAGGACGGCGACACCACCACCGTCTACGGCCTCTCGGCCGGCGGCCTCGGCCTCTTCATCAGCCTCACCAACATGACCGCTGCCGCCGGCGGCAGCCTCCTCTCCGAGGACCTCGGCACCATCGACTTCTCCTCGCCCGAAGCGCAGAAGGCCCTCACCTGGTACCTCGAGTACGCCCGCGCCAAGGTCGGCTTCAGCCCCGTCGAGCCCAACCCCGACGGCTGGGACTGGCCGCCCTACCAGACCGGCCGCCTCGCCCAGTCCTGGTCCGGCTACTGGTTCGGCGGCGCCATCGCCGCCGAGGCCGCCCTCGCCGAGACCTCCCGCCTCGCCCCCGCCCCGACCATGGGCGGTGAGCGCGTCAGCCCCTGCTTCGGCGCCACCGGCTACTGGATCCCCAAGGCCTCCAAGAACCACGACGCAGCCTGGCAGCTCTTCGAATGGTTCATGGGCGGCGACCCCGCCAAGGAGCGCGCCGCCGGCGGCTGGGGCATGCCGAGCCTCCTGTCCCTCCGCGCGGACCTGCCCGTCGGGACCCCCGCCCAGGAGCAGGCGCTCGCGGCCGTCGAAGCCGAGGCCGACTACTTCAAGGTCCTGTCCTTCACCCCGTACGTCAAGGTCGAGGCCCTCGACGCCGTGCTCAACCAGTACCTGCCCGACGCCATCAACGAGGGCGTCGCCGCCGGCGCGCTGGCCGACACGCTCAACACCGACATGCAGGCGCTCCTGGACGAAGGCAAGGAGCTGGTGAAGTGACCGCAACGCTCACAGCGTCGCGCGAGACTCCCCCCGGGACCGCCCGGCCGCGCAGTGGGAAGCGCGGCCGGGCGGGCACCCGCCCCCGGACGTTCTACCTGTTCGTCGGCCCCTGGATCGCCGGGTTCGTGCTGCTGACGCTCTTCCCGCTCGGCTACGCGTTCTGGATGAGCCTCACCAACACCGACGGACTCTCCCCGCACTGGTCCTATGTGGGCATGGACAACTACATCAGGGTCTTCCAGGACGGGCAGACGCTCGCTTCCCTGGGCCGCACCGGTATCTTCATGCTGGCGACCGTGCCCACGGGCGTCGCCGCGGGCCTGCTGATGGCGGTGATGCTCAACCGCGACTTCAAGGGCCGCGCGCTCTTCCGGGCCCTGTTCTACCTGCCCGCCGTCGTGCCCGGCGTGGCCGCCGCGCTCACCTTCAAGATCATCTTCGACAAGAACGCCGGCGCGGCCAACGCCGCCATCGGCGCCGTCGGCGGCGAGCCGATCTCCTGGCTGGCCGACCCATGGGTGCGCTCCGTGCTCATCCTCATGATGCTGTGGGGCGTCGGCGGGTCGATGATCGTCTCCCTCGCCGCGCTGCAGGACGTGCCGAAGGAGCTGCTCGAAGCGGCCCGGGTGGACGGCGCGGGCCCGGTCTACTCGTTCTTCAAGATCACCTTGCCGATCCTCAGCCCGATCATCTTCTTCCAGGTGGTCACCGGCGTGATCGGCTCGCTCCAGGTGTTCGTGCCCTCGCTGCTGCTCGCGCCCGTCAACGGCGCCGCCGCGGTCACGGCCGTGCCCGAGGGCAACTACTTCTTCATGGTGCACGTCTACGCCGAGTACTTCGCCAAGAGCCACTTCGGATACGCCTCGGCGCTGCTGTGGGTGCTGTTCCTCTTCGTACTCCTCATCACCGGCATCGTGTTCAAGATCGGCAACCGCGCGGTCTTCTACGGCGGGGTCGACCCCTCTGAGCGGAAGGAGGGCTGATGCACGTCGACTTCGCGCGCCGGGCCCGCATGACGGCCCTCTACATCGCGCTGATCACGCTCGCCGTGGTCTTCTCCGGCCCGCTCGGGTGGCTCATCCTCACCTCGCTGAAGGCCCCGAACGAGCTGTCGGTCTTCCCGATCCAGCTGTTCCCCGAGACGCCCCAGTGGCACAACTACTTCGACGCCCTCACCTACATCGACTTCCTCGGCTACGCCCGGAACTCGCTGATCCTCGCCACGCTCTCGTCGGTGCTGACCACCGTCTCGTCGGCGTGGATGGCGTACGGGTTCGCGCGGCTCTCGGCCCCCGGCAAGAAGTTCTGGTTCGGGCTCCTGATCTCGACGATGATGATGCCCGGCATCATCACCCTGATCCCGACCTACCTGATGTTCGCCAAGCTCGGCTTCGTCGACACCTACATCCCGTGGATCCTCTGGGGCCTCAGCGGCGCCGCGTACATGATCTTCCTGTTCCGCCAGTTCTTCTCGGGCATGCCGAAG
The DNA here is from genome assembly GCF_040674615.1 of Glycomyces sp. NPDC049804. Lineage (NCBI taxonomy): Bacteria > Bacillati > Actinomycetota > Actinomycetes > Glycomycetales > Glycomycetaceae > Glycomyces > Glycomyces sp. NPDC049804. The sequence goes on along the minus strand of NZ_JBFAMQ010000023.1, from coordinate 1,713 downwards.
GAGCTGGAGGAGGCGGCGGTCCTCGACGGCTGCGGCCATGTGCGGATCTTCTGGAAGATCTTCATCCCGCAGTCGTGGCCCGTGCTGGCCGCCTGCATGGTGCTGACCTTCACCGCCAGCTGGGGCGACTTCATCGCGCCGAGCCTGCTGCTCAGCGACGAGACGACGACCCTGGCCGTCAAGATGACCGCCGGGTACGTCAATGAGAAGGGCTTCCCGGTCCAGAACCTGCTCGCGGCGGGCAGCACCATGTTCATCCTGCCCGTGCTGCTGCTGTTCCTGTTCTTCCAGCGCTTCTTCGTGCAGGGCTTCTCGACCTCGGGTCTGAAGTAGCACAGGTTCGAGGCGACGGAGTTCCGGCGCCCCGACCCTCGTCTCGGCGGGGCGCCGGTGCACGACCGGGGCGGCGGATCGGAAGACGGGGTCAAACCTCCGATCCGCCGCCCCTTCGCCCTGAGCGCTGTGCACGCAGCTTCGCCTGCGCCCCTTCGCCCTCCGCGAGGCCGGTCACGCTCCTGCCGGCCCGATAGGGGCCTGCGCCTCAGGGGCGCAAAGGCCCCGCTGTCGAACGCGTGGCCGAAGGCCCCCCACTTTGCCGCGACCCCAGGTCGCGCCCAGAAGAAGAGAGAGCCTCCCGCGACCACGGCCCACCTCGACGACTGAGCAGACCGGTGCCCGCGAAGGCGCAGTCAGAACGAGAAGCTCATGATCGCCCCCGCGCCCGACGCGGCCGCCGCCTCGAAGAAGGCCACCATCTGCGCGTAGTAGAACTCGACATAGTCGAGAGCATTACCGTCGTCGTCCCAGGCCAAGGGGTACACCTCTGCGACTTGCATGGCGGGCCCGTCGTAGTGGGCCGCGAGGCGCCCGAACGGCACTGACCGCAGCTCTTCGGCGGTCTGGCGGACCAGCTCGGGCGACCAGCCGAACAGGGTGCCGTCATCGGTGATGTCCTCGCCCGTGAACAGGAATTCGAATCCCACTTCGGCCTTATGCATCAGGTACTCCAGCCCCGCCCAGGACTTGTCGAGGTAACCATTGGGCTCCTGCTCGATCTTCTCGTCGCTCCCGATCAGCTCGTCGGCCCATTCGGAGTCCCCGATTGCCCTGTCAAACTCCTGGGGCGTCACGCTCGTGAAGCCGATGGTCATGCTCATTCGAAGTCCGTCCCTACATACGACTATCGCTGTCTCGCAAGCGAACATACCGAGCAGCGCCGACAGCCTCCTCCATTGGAGTGGGCCGCGCCTCAACCTGGCAGCAACGGCAAGAGGTTCGGCCAGGATCAGGTCGCTCTGCGGCCTCCCGGCGGGTCGGCTTCAATCAGGCAGCGACAACAAGGTGGGGAAGGACGGGATCCCTTTGTGGCCTTCCGATCCGCGACGGTAGGGGTTCAATCGGGCGACAACGAGGTCCTATTGCGCTTGGGTCGGTCTTCGGTTCCCGGCCTGGATTGGGTTGGGGTTCAATCGGGCAGCGACAACGAGGTCCCATTGCGCTCGGGTCGGTGCTCGGTTCCCGGCCTGGATTGGGTTGGGGTTCAATCGGGCAGCGACAACGAGGTCCCATTGCGCTCGGGTCGGTGCTCGGCTCCCGGGCTGGATCGGGTGGCGGTTCGGGACGTTTCTATGTTTGTCAAGCGCGGGTTGTCGTGTCTTGGGGTGGTGGTTGGAGGAGCCTGTAGATCTCGCGGGCGATGTAGCGTTTCAGGAT
>NZ_JBFAMQ010000022.1:0-53543 GCF_040674615.1 Glycomyces sp. NPDC049804 | reverse complement strand
CCTACTCGCCACCTGTACGTTTTCCGCATCCCCGTGCGTACTACAAGTATCCCGCGAACCGCCTTCGACCGTCATCACCCACAAGGGCAAAGAACCCTCACATTCCCCGCCCCCGATCCGATGCGACGCAACGCAACAGGCGACGACCAGCCCCGGCGGTCGAGAGTGTCACCGGCCCCGACACCAACCCGCCACCCGCCAACCGACCCGCCCCGACATCCACCTCCTCGTCGCCGCCGCCTTGACGACGAGGCGGACGGATCGCACACCCGCCACCGCGCCTCGCGGTCGCTGACGCGTCGGAGACCGGCACGGGACCGCCCGCTTGGCGGCGTCCCGATAAGGTGGCGGACCGACGCTTGAGAAGGAGGTAACCAATGGGTTACCCACCCCCCGGACCTGCCACGCCCGCACCGAATTACGGCATGCCGCAGCCACCCGGCCACCCTGGTGCGCCGCGGAATGCTCCCGCGTCCGCTCCACCGCCGAAGAAGCGGAAGAGGACCGGGTTGACCGTCGGTCTGGTGATCACCGCGGTCGTCCTCTGCGTGGCGGGCTTCGGCCTCTGGTTCTTCGTAGGCGGCGGTGACGACGTGCTGGCCGGAGTCGAAGACCCCGCCCTGCCGCAGGCCTATGAGCCGCTCGCCGAGCCGTACAGCGGCGAGGGCGTTTTCCAGCCCACGGACGGGTTCGACCTGTGCACGGCCTTCTCGCATCAGGGAATCGAGACAGTACTGCCGGTCACGCGAGCCGATTCCGTCGGGGGAGCCCCCGGAGACCATCAATGCAACATGCACCTCTCGAACAGCGGCGATGGCGTGGGGGACTACAGCTCGCAGGGCGACATCTGGATGCGGGCGAGCGTCCTGGGCTCCGCCGAGGACGCCGCCGACGCGTTCAACGCCTCTTTGGAGGGCCGTGCTGCCAGCGACCCGCAGCCCCATGCCGCAATGGCCGTGGATTCGTTTGTGCTGTTTTACGACGAGCGCAACGGCAAGACCGCCTGGCTGGAGGCCTACAGCGGCAACCTGCTCGTCCAAGCGCAGTTCAACATCAACCGGCCCTACCTCAACCACGGCCCGCCGGAGGTTCCGGACGAGGTGCTGGGGGACGTCCTCGCGGACATCACTAACGAGGCGATGACCGCCCTCGCCGGGGCCTGACCCGTCAGGCCGCCGCGGTCTGCCGCGATCGGCTGTGGCGCTTCGGCTTCCGGTCGAGCCACCACTGGGCGATCATGAGGTTCACGACCCAGCTCATCCAGATGGAGGCGACGGCCGAGTCCTCGATGAGCTGGTCCATGTCGCCGCCGTAGTAGGAGTCCTGGAACGGCAGGAGCGCCACCATGATGACCGCGAACCACACTCGGTTGACCACAATGGAGGTGCAGAGGGCGAAGCTGCGGATCATCCAGCGCCGGTGCTCCTGGAAGCGGCGGCGCCGGGCCGCGACGAGGCCCGCGGCGGTGGTGCCGAACCACAGGAGCGTGAGGAGCACGTTCCCGATCTTGCCGTCCGGGCCGATCACCGACACGATGCTCACGGCGAGGGCGAACAGGCCGGAGGGCAGGACGCCGGCGAAGACGTAGACACGCCCGGAGACGCGGTGGACCTTCGGGTGGTGCCGGCGCAGCCAGGGCCAGACCTGCATGGAGCAGGTGATGATCGCGATCGAGCCGAACAGGATGTGTCCGGAGAGCATCAGGTAGTGCGTCTCGGGGAAGGCGTCCTGGAGTTGGACGAGCGAGTCGCCGGTGTCGAAGGTGAGGTAGGCGGGCAGGCGGGCGGCGACGAAGAGGCCGACGATGACGAAGAGCGGGACGATCCAGGGGCGGCGGTACCACTTCGGTCTCGCTGGCGCGGGCGGCGTCTCGGGGTTCGGGGCGAGGAGGGTGGACTCGGCCATGGGGTCTCCGATCACGGGGATCCGAACGATGCGTATGCGATACGCTAATTAGCGTACCTCATACGCACGAATGAGGCGTGCCATCCGATCCGGGCGCGACGTAGGCTGCGGTGCACGGGACGCGAGCGGAGGGGAAGCGCCAGTGGGACAAGCGGAGTACGACCTGCTCTGGGGCGAGGCGACCCGCGCCGGGCGCGGCCGCCCGGCCGCCCTCAGCCGCGAGCGCATCGTCGCCGAAGCCGTCGCCATCGCCGACGCCGAAGGCCTGCAGAAGGTCTCGATGAAGCACCTGGCCGAACGGCTCGGCAGCGGCGTCATGTCCCTCTACCGCCATGTGCCCGGCAAGGACGAGCTCGTCGTCCTCATGTACGACTCCCTCATGACCGGCCCGCTCCCCTTCGCCGAGGCCGACAACTGGCGGGACGTCCTGCGCCACTGGGGACTCGGCGTGCGCGACCTCTTCACCGCCCACCCGTGGGCGCTCGGCGTCGCCACCGGCGAACGCGCCATGGGGCCCGGCGAGGCCGGCTGGGTCGACGCCGTCATCGGCCGCCTCACCGCCGTCGGCATGCCCGCCGAACTCGGGCTCATCGCCGTGCTCACCGTCGACTGCTTCGCGCTCGGCGCCGTCCGCCCCGAGATAGGCGGCGCCGGCGGCGACACCGAGTTCTTCCAGTTCCTCGCCGACCCGGCCATGCGCGCCCGCTTCCCGAACCTCGCCGCCCTCGCCGAACCCGGCACCGCCGCCGAGGGTTCGATGGAGGACTACTTCGACTTCGGCCTCGAACGCGTCCTCGACGGCCTCGAGAGTTTCATGGAAGCCCAGGGGTGATCGCTACCGAAACCTCCCGATCGCCTTCGGCCAGGGCCGAACGGCGTTGGATCCGCCGTCACTGATGAGGATCGACGGGCCAGAAGTCGACGAGGTCACCGGGTCCGAGGCCGAGGGCGCGCTCGATGTCGCCGGGCGACGTCTCCTGAAGGTACCGGGAGACCGTATCGGTGAGATCCCGCCAATATCCCCGCAGCGTGGATTCCGACAGAAAGAGGAAGCGGCTCAGTTCGGCATAGGTCAGGCCGCGGGCGCGGCCGGCCAGGACCTCGCGCTGCCGGGCCGTCAGGATGGTGAGCGCGCCCCGGCGTGCGAGCACCTCGATCAGGCCCGTGACCGTCGGCGGCGCCACCAGCTCCCCGTCCGCCACCGCCTGGAACGAGAGCTCGGTGTCCTCGAGCGACGACGATTTGGACACCACTCCCAGTGCTCCGGCGGCGAGGCAGGCTGCGAGGACGAACCGGCGTTCCTCCTGCGTGTACACGCACACCCGGTACCCGGCCTCGATGACCTTCCTGATGGCCGCGATGCCCTGGCTGGCACTCGGCTGGAGGGCGTTCGCCAAGTGCAGGTCGAGGATCACGACATCGGCGGTCGGGCGCTCGTCGAGCAGCTCCTCGACATTGCGGTGGACCGATGCGAAGCGCAGCGCGGGCAGCAGGCTCGCGATCGATGCCCGCAGCGCCGTCGCATCGTCCACCATGACGAACCGCGTGGGTGGCATCAGGACTCCTCGCCGTGCGTCTTCGAGTATCGCGCGACCATGGTGACCATGGTGCCCAAGCCGGGCATGCTCGTCACCTCGGTGGTCACCCCGAAGGTCGAGAGCTGGTCGATGACGACCTGGCGCAGGCCGACCCCGTAGGTCTCCGGGGCCGGCTCGAATCCGATGCCGTCATCGTGCACGGTCACCGCCCAGCCCGCGCCGTCGGCGGACTCCTCGGCGTGGACCACCACCTGCTCGGCTTTGGCATGCTGGCGGACGTTCAGGAGCAGACTGCGCAGGGCCGCGGCGAGATCGGCGGCGAGACCGGGTTCGAGACGCACCCCGATGGCGAGGTCGGCGACGACGGTCAGGGGCATGTCGGAGTGCTCTTCACCGATCGAGGCCACCAGCGCCGCCAGGTCGGTCCGTTCGTCGTCGGCGCGGGGCGCCCCGCGCAGATAAGCGCGCATCCGGTTGGCCTCGGCTTCGGCCTGCACCCGCAGCCGCTTGCGCGTGGTCTCGTCCGCGGACTCGTCGGAGAGCAGCCGCAGCAGCGCGGTGCCATTATGGACGGCAAGTTTGGCGCGGCGCTCCTCCTCCTCGCGGGCGATGCGCGCGGCGTAATCGCGGGCCTCGTCCGCCTTGTCGCCCAGGCGGAGGATGACGCCGGCGCAGATCCAGGTGAACGGACCGAGAGCGAGCAGGGTGAGCAGGTTGCCGACCGCGGTGGGGACGCCGGCGGTGTTCTGGACCGTGGGAGCCAGGTACACGGACTCGGCCGCGGCCAGCGCGACGAACAGCGCCGTGTACATCTTCGGGCTGCGAACGCCCGCAAGCGAACAGGCGATGCACAGCGTGTAGGCCATCTGGAAGCCCTCCCAGGTTCCGAAGCGGAGCGCGGGCGGCACCGTCCAGAGCCCGGCGACCAGCAGTCCTACCGACACCGCTACATCGAGGACCGCGATCCGGGGCCCAGGGGCCTTCCGGCGGGCGATGGCGACTGCGGCGACACCGATCAGCATGCCCAGCGCCGCGGTCCAGCTGACCGCGGCCAGCAGCGGATGTTCGGTCCGGCTCAGGGCGAGGGGGGCGGACGGCACCATCTGGATCAGCGTGGCGAGGCGAAAGCCGCCGACGAAGTACGCCACCAGACGCTGGGCTTCGAAACGGGTGGAGCCGATCGGTTCGGGCACCGGTCCATTTTGGCTCCCCGGTGCCAGGGGCGCCGGGCCGCCTCCGCGAAGACTGCGGATTCGTTGGTATCGGTACCGGCACAGACGGTTCTAGCCTGAGGTAATTGAGGGCGAAACGCCCGTCCTCGACTTCCCGACACCCCACCTTAGGGAAACGCAATGCAGATAGAGCCAGTGCACAACGACACCATCAGCTATCTGACCCCACGTCAGCGCAAGGTGATCGCCTGTATCGCGCAAGGCATGTCGAACGGCGACATCGCGAGCGCCCTGTTCATTTCGCTCAGCACGGTCGAACGGGAGGTGCGGCGCGCCTGCAAGACGCTTCGCGTCGCCAACCGGGCCGAACTCGCGGCGATCGCCGCGGTTCGAGGACTGATCGCCGTTCGGAGATCAAGTTGAAGGGGAACCGTCGCGGATCGACGGCGTCCCCGCAGTGCATCCGCGACCGCTTGACCGCACTGCGCTAGCGCCATCACCATCGAAGAGGGCGCGGGACGAAGGTCCGGCCCCGCGGCCCCGAGTAGCCGGATCAGCTCGACGGCTGACGCGATGCGCAAGGGCCGCAACCAGTTTCCTCAGGATCCCCAACGAAAGAAAGGCATCATCATGACTGAGCTCATGACACTGTTCGGCGCCAAGGCCGCCACATCCGGCGCCGCGCTGGTGGAGAAGGCCAAGGAGCGTTTCGACAACGCGCTCGTCCGCTATGACGCGTGGTTCCTCGTGCTCGTCGCCGTTCTCCTCGCGCTCGGCGCGACGATCCTGCTCGGCATGGCCATCTGGTGCGTCGTGAACCAGAAGGGCCGGTTCTCCGGCTCGTGGCACTGGGCGAACGGCTGGACCATCAGCATGGAGTGCATCCGGTAGAGGGACGCACCCCATGTACTGACGCTGTCAGTGTCGAACAGTGAGGGGTTCGTCCGCTCCGGTGCCGAGAAGCGCCGTGCCTGGCGCGATCGACTTCGTCCGGACGGGCGGACCTCTCCACTCCCATGCTAACCGACAGGCATCAGAAGGGGAAGCAGCACGTGAACGACCTTGAGATCACCGGCCTCAGCTATTCCTACGGGCGCGACGTGAAGGCCCTGGACGACGTCGGCTTCTCCGTTCCGCGCGGATCGATCGTGGGACTGCTGGGCCCCAACGGGTCGGGCAAGTCGACGCTCATCAAGAACGTGTTCGACCTGCTGCAGTCGCAGTCCGGATCGATCACAGTCGCCGGCGCCCCTCACACCACTTCGCAGGCCAAGCGGGAAGCGATCTACCTGTCCAGCAACGACTATCTTCCCGAGTTCCTCACCGCCGCCGAATACGCGGCCATGATCGCCAGGTTCTACGATCTCGAAGTCGAGCACGACCTCGCCCGCGAGCTCTTCTCCGAGTTCTCTATGGACGGACGCTACGACGACCTGATCGAGAACTACTCGCACGGCATGAGGAAAAAAGCCCAGCTCATGGTGGCGCTGCTGGTGCGCCGCCGCCTCACCGTCATCGACGAGACCCTCAACGGCATCGACATCGAGGCCCTGCACCTGGCCGAGAAGGAACTGGCGGGGCTTCGCGACGAAGGACTGTCGGTGCTGCTGTGCACCCACGACTTCCCCGTGCTCGAACGGCTCGCCGACGAGATCGTGTTCCTCGACCACGGGCGCACCGTCTACAACGCGCCGACCTCCGCACTCGTCGCCGAACACGGTTCGCTCGAGCGCATGGTCTACGACTACCTCGAATCGGGCGACCGGTGAACGTCGGCGTGCGGCAGTCGGCGAGGTTGGCCGGACTGCTGCTGCTGTTCTTCCGCCGGCGAGTGCTACGGGTGGGCCTCCTCCGCTCCCGGACCGTCCGAACGGCCGCCGCGGCCCTGGCCCTCGTCTTCTTCGGCGTGCTGTGCGCGGCGGCGTACCAGTTCCTGGAACCCCTGGCCCTCACCCGGGAGCTGTGGGACCTGATGTTCGAGATCGGCACCGTCTCGCTCGTCATCTGGGCGATGGGCGCGTTCCTGGTCGTCAAGGTCCTGTTCATCAACGCGGCGGACATGCTGGAGCTGTCCTACCAGCTCCCGGTCACCAACCGCGAGCGCGCGCTGGCGTTCCTCATGTACGAGGCCGCCATCACCGCCATCGTCGTCGCGCTGGGGTTCTCGGCGCTCGCGGTGACCTCGGTCGCGCTCCTGGGCCTCGAAGCGCTCCCCCACCTCCTGACCGCGTTCGTCATCCCCGCCGCGATCGTCTACTTGGGACTGAGTGTGCTGCACCATCTGCTGGTGCGGGTCTGGACCTTCCTCCGGCTCGGGAACATCGCCGGCCTCCTCTCCGTGATCGCGCTGTTCATGCTGCTCGTCCTGTACTCGACGACAATGAACGACACCGTCTTCGCGATCACGGACGACTACTTCGAAGGAGGCGGCGCGTTCCAGTGGCAGTCCGCGGTCTCGTGGTTCTGGGGGCACAGCCCGGTGCTAACCGGGGCGGGTTCCCTGGCCGCGATCGCCGTCCTGATCGGCGTGAACCTGGTCTTGACGCCGAACCAGTACGTCCGCCAGTCCAAGTTCCTGGCGGTGTTCACCGGTCGCCACGCCCGCCACGTCCTCCACCCCTACGACTACTGCCTGTTCCGCAACTCGCAGACAGCGGTCGCCGCAGTCATCGCCGTCGCGCTGTTCGCCTACCTGCTCCTCGGAGGCGGCGAGACGAATCCGATGTGGAGCCTGGCGGCACTGTCGACGGCGGGCCTCTACCACTACTCGGGCACCGAGCCGCTTCGCAGGCTGCCGGTCTCGACGCGTTCCGCGCCGGCCGTCTACGCGCGGCTCGTCAAGGGCCAGGCCATGCTGCTCGCCGCGTTCGCCGTACCGGAGTTCCTGATCGGAGCGATCGTCGATCCCGCACGGATGGGCGACTCGGCTCTGGCGCTGCTCGGTGCGGCCTCGGGCATGGTCCTGGCCGTCTGGGTCTCCGTCGTGTTCCCGTCGGAGAAGAACAACCCGTTCTCCGTCCTGCTCGGCATCGCCTGCGCTGCGGTCATATTCGGCCTCATCGTCATCGGACTGGGCATGCTGCGCCTTCCGGCACCGGTCACACAGCTGATTCTCGCCGTCTGCGGCCTGGCGGTCATCGCCCACTCGATCATCGAGATCCACGACAACGAAATGAGAAGGAGACACAGTGAAGACGATCAGAATCGTCCTGGTCTCGCTGGGGAGTTCCCTGGTGATCACCGCGACGGCGACCGTGGTGGCCCTGATGCTGCTCATGTTCTCGACCAGCGGTGACGAACCGATCCGCAAGACCGGGCTGTTCGGCGCCGTGTTCTTCGAGGTCACCGAAGCCACCGCCGACACGACGAACGTGACGATGGGCGTGGGCGGGGCCGTTCCGCTGGCCGTGATCTTCGTAGCGGTCGCGGGCTTCATCGCTCTGGTCCAGGTGATTCTCGGCGGGCTCCGGACCCGCCGCCGCCAGCTCCTGGCGCAACGGAGTGAGTAGGCTCGCCGCCGGCACGCGCTCCGGACTTCCCCTCCGGAGCGTGGCGCTGGCGGTGGCGGGGCAGCTCTGGCCGCTGCTGCTGTTCGTCTCGCTGGCCCTGGGGACGGCGGCCGCTTGGGCGGCGGGCACCGGCGACACCACGCAGCTGCCGCTGGCGGGGTGGATCTTCGCCGCCGCCGTCGCAGGACTGACGGCGTCCTTCACGCTTCACGAATGCGCCCATGCCGCTGTTCTGGGTCGCATCGCCACCGTTTCGGAGGTGTCGATCGAGCGCACCTTGGGGCGCGTCTCGCTGATCCCGCACGGGCACATGACCGGACGGCAGGCGGCGGCGGTGGCCGTCTCGGGTCCGGTCGCCTGCGCGGCCGTCGGCGCGGTGCTCGCCGTGCCGGAGGCGACCCGCCCGCTCTCCTGGTGGTATCTCGGCCATGGGCTGTTCCTGCTGCCGGTCTTCGGCGACGGGATCGCCCTCGTTAAGGGGCTGCTGGCCGGATCGCGCCGGATCGACCTCGCGCCTTGACCCGTCCGCTCGTTCGCCGCAGCCCTGCCTGCACGGCATGGACTTTCAAGGCGAAACGGGGGCCGGCCCTTGTGCGGACCGGCCCCCGATCTTTCAGGAGAGAGAGAAAAGCCTTAAGCGGGCTGCAGCGCGGGCTCGCCCTTGCGCGGCGGCTCCTCCGAGCCGTCGAGCCCAGTGCCGCCGAACGCCGACTCGGCGTCGAGCGGGACCGGCTTGGCGTCGTACACCTCGCGGTCGAGGAGCTTCTCAGACTTCGCCACGATCACCGGCACCACCATCTGCCCGGTCACGTTCGTGGCCGTGCGGATCATGTCCATGATCGGGTCGATCGCCAGCAGCAGGCCCACGCCCTCGAGCGGCAGGCCCAGCGTCGACAGGGTCAGCGTCAGCATCACGGTCGCGCCGGTCAAACCCGCCGTCGCGGCCGAGCCGATCACCGAGACGAACGCGATGAGCAGGTAGTCCTGCACGCCCAGCGGCACGTTGTACACCTGCGCCACGAAGATCGCGGCGATCGCCGGGTAGATCGCGGCGCAGCCGTCCATCTTCGTCGTCGCCCCGAACGGCGACGCGAACGACGCGTAGTTGCGGTCCACGCCGAGGCGGTCGGTGACGATCCGCTGCGCCAGCGGCAGCGTGCCCACCGACGAGCGCGACACGAACGCGAACTGGATCGCCGGCCACGCCTTGCGGAAGAACTGCACCGGCGAGACCTTCGCGACCAGGCGCAGGAGCACCGGGTAGACCACGAGCATCACGATGAGCGCGCCCACGTAGATGTCGATGCTGAACACCGCGAGCGGCTCCAGCAGGTCCCAGCCGTACGCGAACACCGCGTTGCCGATGAGCGCCGCGGTGCCGATGGGCGCCAAGCGGATCACCCACCACAGGGCCTTCTGGATCAGCGCCAGCGCCGACTCGTTGAACTTCAGGAACGGCTCGGCCTTGGGGCCGAGCTTCGCGGCGGCCGCGCCGACGACGATCGCGACGAACACGATCTGCAGCACGTTGACGTTCACGAACGCGTCGACCACGTTCGTGGGGATGATCCCGGTCAGGAAGTCCGTCCACGACCCGGTGGTCTCCGGGGCGGCGGCCGGGCTCGTGAGGGTCACGCCCTCGCCGGGGTCGGTGGTGAGGCCGATCGCGAGGCCGATGCCGACCGCGATGGCCGAGGTGAGCGCGAACCAGCCGAGGGTCTTGGCGACCAGGCGGCCCGCGTTCGCGAGGTTGCGCAGGTTGGCGATCGAGGCGACGATCGCGGTGAAGACCAGGAACGGGACGATGAGGAACAGCAGCTGCACGAACAGCGAGCCGACCGTCTCGAGGGTGGTGCCGAGCCAGGCCAGGGACCATTCGCGGGCCGCGAAGCCCAGGACGAGGCCGAGGGCGAGGCCGATCAGGAGCTGCCACGCGAACGGGATCTTGAACCGCTTGCGCTGCTTGGTGTCGTTTGCTTCCGCGGTTGCGGACATGGTGAACCTCTTGGATTCTGGGCGTGCAAGGGCACGCCCTGCTGCTTTTTCGGGAACGCTGGGGTGGGCTCAAGGCCAGCGGAAAGAAAGGGAGTCATCGGCGAGCCCGCCGGTGAAGAGGTTCGGGCTAACGACAGAGCACGGTGGAGACGCGGCAGAGATCGATGTGAAGTCTGCGCGTCAGATCCTGGAACGTGGTCGTGTAGCTCATCGCCTGACCACGTTAGCGGTCCTCGCATATCGGGCGCAAGGACCAGTGAGTGATCGCATACGGCACGCGCCTAGGGAATAACGGCGGGTCCGCAGGTCACGCTAGATTCAGGGCGTGTCCGATTCAGCGCCCGCGCGTCCGCCCCTGCGCCGCTTGCTCCGCTCCGTCTCCAAGCCCGCCCTCGCCGCGGTCGCGGCCGGCGGCGCGATCGGCGCGCTCGCCCGCTACGGGCTCACCGCGGCCTTTCCGACCGAGCCCGGCTCGTTCGACCTGGCGACCTTCATCGCCAACACGGTCGGCGGCCTGCTCATCGGCGTCCTCATGATCCTCGTGACCGAGGTCGCGCCCGGCCTGAGCATGATCCGGCCGTTCGTGGGCGTCGGCATCCTCGGCGGCTTCACCACCTTCTCCACGTACATCGTCGACATCGGCCGCGCCGCGAACGCCGGGGCCACGCTGCTCGCGGTCGTGTACGCGTTCGCGACCATGGCCGCGGCGTTGGGGGCCGCCGCGCTCGGCATGTACGCGACCCGCAGGCTCCTCCTGCGGAGGCGCGCATGACGCTCATGCTCATCGCGCTCGGCGCGGCGGTCGGCGCACCGGCACGCTTCCTCACCGACCTGGTAGTCGCCCACTACGCGGGCCGATTTCTCCCCTGGGGCACGTTGGCGGTCAACGTGTTCGGCTCCGGCCTCGCGGTGTTCCTCGTGGTGGCCGTCGCCGACCCGGGCTGGTCCGCGCTGCTCGTCACGGGCTTCTGCGGGGCGCTCACCACGTACTCGACCCTCTCGTACGAGACGCTGCGGCTGGTCGAGGAGGGGCGGTGGCGCCACGCGGTGTGGAACATGGCCGCGAACCTCGCGGGCGGCCTCGGCGCGGGCCTGGCCGGCTTCGGCCTCGCGCACCTGATCACCGGCTGAGCGACGGCCGCATCCGGATCACGGGCCTCCGAATGTCAGACCCTGATGCGACCGTGGTCTTTTTCGGTTGGTCGGAGGCGGATGCGGGTGGGAAGGGGCATGCCCTACGGCCCGTGGCACACCGCCCCGCCGCCAGACCGCCCCCGCCGATGCCCTCGTCCCGACACGCGACCCGCCCCAGGCGGCAAATCCCCCGTTCGGGCAGCCCCATGCCCCACGATCGAGGTCCTGCCATAGCTGTCGGCCGGGGCGCCCGGGCTTCCGCGGCGTCCCGGCCGGCACGACTCGAAAGGGACCCCTGATGCCGGGCTTCAGCGCACACCCGCGCCCGCGAATCGACCGCCGCGCCATTCGGCCGACCATAGCCGCCGCGATCGCCCTGCCCCTGCTGGTCGCTTCGGCGCCGGTCTCGGGCGCGGACGCCGACCCGGCCCAGGTCTGGCTCGTGGAACTCGCGCCCGGCGCGAACGCCGCCGCCCTCGAAGCCACGTCGCTCGGGCTCGACTACACGGTCCGCCATGACTTCTCGCGCGTGTGGAACGGCGTCTCGGTCGAGGCCGACCCGGCGACGGCCCGCCGCCTCGAACGCCTCGACCTCGTCGAAGAGGTGTGGTCGGACCGGTTCGTGATGGGCCCGGCCCGGGTCAGCGCATCATCCGACCCGCAACCCGAACTGGCCCAGGCGATCCAGACCACGCGCGCGGCGGACGCGCACGCCCGCGGCATCACCGGCGAGGGCGTCAAGGTCGGCGTCATCGACACCGGCATCGACTACACCCACCCCGACCTGGGCGGCTGCTTCGGCTCCGGCTGCCGGGTCGCCTACGGCACCGACTTCGTCGGCGACGACTTCGACTCCGACGACCCCGAGCACGACGAGGTCGTCCCCGACGCCGACCCGTCCGACTGCGGCGGCCACGGCACGCATGTGGCGGGCATCGTGGGCGCGGACGGCAAGGTCACCGGCGTCGCCCCCGACGTCGAGTTCGGGGCCTACAAAGTGTTCGGCTGCAGCGGCTCCACCAGTTCCGAGGTCATCATGCAGGCCCTCGAAGCGGCGCTCGAGGACGGCATGGACGTCGTCAACCTCTCGCTCGGCCAGTCGTTCCAGTGGCCGGGCTACCCCACCGCGCAGGCGGCTGACACGCTCGTCGAAGAAGGCGTCACGGTCGTCGCCTCGATGGGCAACGACGGCGAGGCAGGCGTCTTCTCCGGCTCAGCGCCCGGCGTCGGCTCCGAGGTGATCGGCGTGGCCTCCACGGACAACCCGCAGCAGCGCATGGACGCCGCGTTCGTCCCGGCCCTGGACCGCAGCATCGGCTACCGCTCCATTGCGGACACTCCCGAGCCTTCGGCCGCGACCGACCCCCTCGTGTGGTTCGGCCGCGCCTGCGCCGACGACGCCTCGGAAGGCGACGTCGCCGGGAAGGCCGCGCTCATCATCCGCGGCACCTGCACGTTCAAGGAGAAGTACGCGCGGGCCATCGCCGAGGGCGCCACCAGCGTCGTCATCTTCAACGACCGCTCCGGCCCCTTCGGCGGCGGCGGCATCGAGGACGCCACCGTCCCGGCCATCGCGCTCACCGACACCGACGGCGAAGACCTCCGCGACCTGGCCTCCATCGGCAAGGCCCCGGTCCTCGAGTTCAACGGCGAGACGGTGCTGGTCGACATGCCGCGCGGCGGCTTCGCGTCCTCGTTCACCGCTTACGGACCCTCGCCCGACCTGTCGCTCAAGCCCGACCTGACCGCGCCCGGCGGCGGCATCTGGTCGACGGTCCCGGTCGCCGACGGCTCGTACGAATCCCTGTCGGGCACTTCGATGTCGAGCCCGCACGTGGCGGGAGCGGCCGCGCTGCTCATCGACGACGACCCGAACCTGCGACCTCGCGACATCCGCACCCGCCTGGCCAACTCCGCCAAACCCGTCCTGTGGGGCGACAATCCCGACCTGGGCGAACTCGAAGCGGCCCACCGCCAAGGCACCGGCGTCATCGACGTGATCGACGCCCTCGACGCGAAGGCCTGCCTCTACCCGACCGGCGTCAACACCGGCGACGGCACCGCGCCGCGCACCTTCGAACTCCAGCTCACGTCCCGCGACACCGCCGTCCGCACCTACGAGCTCACCCACGCATCCACCATCGCCACCACGGGCGACGAACGCGACCCCGGCTTCAACGCCGCCGAACCGAAGGTGACCTTCGAGCCGAAGACCCTCGACCTGTTCCCGGGCCAGACCGCGAAGATCAAAGTCACCGTCGAACCCAGCGCCGACCTGCCCCTCGGCAGCGTCTTCGGCGGCCGCATCACCGCCCGCCCGGACGCCGGCGAGTCCCTGACCGCCGTCTACTCCGGCTACCAGGGCGACTACCTGTCGATTCCCGTCCTCGAACACCCGGAGTTCCCGCGCCTCGCCGCCATCGTCGGCCAGGACCCGGTCACCCACGAGTTCGACTACCGCGACCTCGAAGAGAGCGAGACCTTCAGCCTCCAAGACCCGGCCCTCGCGGCCCTCGTCTACCTCGGACACCAGGTCGCCGCCCTCGAGATCACCGCCGAGAACACCAAGACCGGTCAAACCGTCATCTGGGAGCGCCAGCACTACCTCCAGCGCTCCCCCGGCCCCGACGACGCCATGGGCATCCACCTCAGGGACCTCATCGCCGAACGCCCGAACGCCTTCGAGCCCGGCCAATGGACCCTCAACATCAAGGTCCTCAAAGCCCTCGGCGACGAGTCGAACCCGTCCCACTGGGAACACTGGCAATCCCCGACGTTCACCCTGACCGAGTGACCGCAAGGTGCGCCCCGCCGCAAGAGTTCCGGTGGGGCGCACCTGCTTCGCAGTCACCCGCATTTCGCCCGTACCGCACCACGGGTCACCATCCACTAACATGAACCAAGTCAACAATCCCATCAAACCCCCTTAAGTCGAACGCTTCCCACTCCACGCCCCGGCCGGACCAACGCCGTTCCGCCTCCCGCCCGCGATCCCCGGGAGTCCCCCTCGAAATATCGACTCCGAAGCAACCCGCGAAGTCGCCACCAACGACGTCCCCGCACTGGCCGACGCCTACGAGCACCTCGAACAGCTCATAGTCGACGCCGGCGGCTACCTGAACGGCTCCGGCGTTTCCGAAGAGATGTCGACCGACTTCACCGACTACCATCTCCTACTGCGCAACGCGGTCGTAGAGTCGCGCCAGAACTACGAAGACCTCAGCACTGCCTTGGAGCAGATCGCGGACGACGACGAACGCACCGAGGGCGAGATCTCCGCGACACTCGGGGCCTTGGCCGAAGAGACCGAAGGTGCTTTCAGCGCCGAGGGATACACCACGATGGTCGAAGGCCAGCACGGTGATTCGCTGACCGAGGCGCCCAGCGAGTTCGACAAACACCTTGCCCCCGAGACCGAGACGCGCGGGGAAGGGGTGGCCCTATGAGCTTCTGGGATGAGGTCGCCGAGACCGCCGAGGGCCTGGTCACCGACCCGGTCGGCACCGTGTCTGACAGTGTCTCCGAGGCGGGCCAAGCTTTCGAGTGGGCCGGGAACGAGTTCCAGGAGCAATTCCTGCAGCCGGAAGAAGGCACCTTCACTCCGGCTCCACCGCAGCCGGAAGGCCCCTATGACCAGACCGGCGTCCCGACGAAGCCAGAGATCATGGATTTCGTCGACGGGTTCGAGCCGCCGGTGCGCGATGCGATGGCCCGCGAGTTCGCGAAGGAGCTCTACCCGGGGTACGCGGGGTACATCGACATGTCGAAGGATCAGTGGGAGCAGCAGAAGTCAGCGTTCGGCGACGACATCACCATCGGCGGGGACGGCTGGGGCTCGGAAACCTACACGGCGTTCAAGTGGTACGACGAGATCGAGATGGTCCTGCCCACTGTGGAGGGCATGAACTACTACCGGATGCAGGACCCGATCGGACCCGACCCCGAGACGATGATCGGCGAAATCGCGCTCGCAGGGGAGGCGCGGTCGGGGATGCTGGTCGGCGATCTTCGCACGGCGTGTGAGGAAGCGCTGAAGTTCCACGATCTCGACGGTATTTCCATACCGCGAAGGCGCACTCGGGCCTGTACGCGGCGTTCGTGTCGGCCCAGAGTGACCTGTCGGGCGCCATCGCCCACATCGAGGCACTGGGTGCGGACTGGGAAGGCGATGACGCCGATCAGTTTCGGATCCAATATGCGGGATCCGTCCGTACGGCGCTTGATAGGCATGCCGCCATCGCACTGAACCTCAGTAGGGGCGCTGACTCTGATCTTGGGCTCCAGGTCGCCCCGCACTTCTCGATAGCCGGTGTTCTTCGGGCCGGACAGAAACGGATCGACGAACTTTCGGTGCGACGGCTCTTCGGAGACAAAGGCATCAGTGTGCTCACCGCAGCGAGCACCATCGGCGGCATCGTAGGGTTGTATCCAGTGCTGAGCACCGGAGTCGCGATGGCGATCGGCTTGAGCGGTCTCGCAATGACCGCCGCCAGCTCGGCGGGGGCGGATGCCAAGCTGAACCCGAAGACCGAGCTCATTCCTTCCAGTGAAGACATCCGGGAGATCATGACCACGATGACCGAGGGCATCAGGCAAGTCGCCGAGGACGATTCAGTGCTTCGTAAGGACTGTGCCGCCCAGATCAGAACCCTCTCCAGCGCAGACTTCAATCTGACAGGGAGCAACGATCTGGTACCAGGAAGCGGGTACTGAAGGTGACAAGGTTTCCTCGACTGATCGCAGGAGTCGCAGCGGCTGCTTGCGCAACGATCTTCGTGGCTGGATGTACCCCTGAGGCCGAGGATGTGCCCCGAAATGAGACGCCGGAGCAGGAGAGCGCTTCGCCCGCTACTCCTGTGCCCCCCGATCCGCAGTCTTTCCAAGAGCGCGCTTCACAGATGGCGAACTGGGAAAACACTTGCGACGCCATGGATCTCGCGCCCCTTGCCGACCAGTTCGGGGAGGTCGAAGCCGTCGAGTACCAGCCCGGGGACTCCTATCGACCCGAAGGCCTCTGGAACGGCTCCTGCGTGATCTGGCTTGAACTGAACGACGGAAACACGATCGATGCGGTGTACCTGCACATTGAAGCGTTCGAAACCAATACGCTCGCTTTCGAATACTTCCACAAACTGGTGATCAAAACTCCCGAGATCTTCAGCGATACGGCAGTCGACCAGGAATTCAGTCTCGGATCGGACTCGGATTGGATCGAGTCGCGCGTCACCGCTCAGGAAACTCCGACCGTGCAGTCCGCTCAAAGGGCCCAGGCGAGCGCAGCGCTGCTCGGAGACTTCTACACCATTCAGCTATTGGTGCGGTTCCGCCCGGGCGAGGTCAACCGCACCGACTGCGGGCCCGGGGCCTCCGAGGACTGCACCATGACGGCAACGACCATGGCCGAGTTCATGGCGACCAGCGGGTTTCTTGAAGATGTGCATGCCGGCATCGAAGCCTCAATCGAGGCCGGGGCGTGAGTGCCGGGTGTGCCGACGGATTGATCCGGCGGCGCACCCGGCATTTGGTTTCGTTAGTGGTTGCAGGACTTGGTGTTGGCGGTCCAGATTCGGGTGGCGGTTTCGGTGAGGGCTTGCTCGTTGGTGAGGGCCCATTCGGTGTGGGTGGGGTCGGAGATGATCAGGCGTGGGTTTGGTGTTTCGAGGTCGATGATGTGGCCGATGAGGTCCGGTCGGTTGTACTTGAAGGTCAGGCGGAAGCGGGTTTGGCCGAGGACCAGGGAGTACTGGACCTGGTGGTGGTCGATGGTTTCGGTGCCGAGGATGGGGAGTCCGGCGAGGTCGATCGGGAGGACCTGGTCGGGCGGGTCGGTGCGGCGGACGGGGAGCGGGATCGCATTGAGGGCCTTGATGTAGCGGGCTCTGATGCGGCGGGTGGTGTAGCGGTCGGGGATCATGCGGCACCGCCGAAGATCAGTGTCGTGCTGGTGTCGAAGGCGTGTTCCCATGCCGTCATGTAGGTGCTCGGTTGCGGGCGCGGTGAGGGGCGGGGCCTGTTCTGGCAGGGTTGGGTGCGCCAGTGCACGGTGCCTGGCGTGGACGGGCTGGTTCGGTTGGCGCTGTTGCGGACTGCTGCCGCGAGGTCGTGGTTGGTGCGGGTGGTGCGGTCGGCGATGGTCTTTCGGGCGGCGCGCGCGCCGCCGATGGCGGCGGCCATCGCCACGCCGGGCCGACGTGAAGCATCCGCCTCGACCGGTTGCGGCCTTGCAGCCGGTGATGCTGGGGTGTGGATTTCGTCTGCGGGCCAGGCTTTCTCCGCTCGCTCAGCCTCCTTCTCGCGCGCGTCAGGAACGTGTTGCATCGGGATCGGGTGCGTCGCAGCCGATCCGTGGGGATGCTGTTGCTGCTTGAGTGGTGCGGGCATGGGCACAAGCCCGATGGCGAACACCCACACCAGCCACCGCAGCATCCAGGCGGCGCGTTCGCGGAGGTAGGGCTTTTGGGGCGCGAAGTGCGCGGCGCGCAATTGGGCGGAGTTGGCGATGAAGCGGTCGAAGGCGTCTTCGCGGAGTTTCGAGAAGCGATGGGCTGGTGGGTCTTCGGGTTCCGTGTTGTCATTGGTCGGGATGTCGCAGGCGCCGCTGATCCAGCCCCAATCGCCCGTTGCGCGGGAGCTGCCCCAGCGCGGGTGCTCCCTGTCGGGCCAGAACCGGGGACGGCGCGGTTCCTCTTCGCGCGCTTCGGGTTCGTCGGGCTCGGAGGGGACCGGGCGACCGCGCAGGCCCCATGGCGGGGGCCGGTCGGCGCCACCGCGACGGCCTTGAGGCTCGTCCCGGTGGCCGGAGCCGCCTCGGCCTTGGGATTCGTCTCGGCGGTCGTGGTCATGGTCGTGACCGCCTCGGCGGTGGGCGCGGGTGGGGGCCGGTATCGGTTCGGGTTCGGGTTCGGGCCAGTCGGCGGTGCCGGGGAACCAGGCGTTCGCCGGTGGGATCCAGTCTTCGGCTGGCAGCGGGTCGGGGGTTTCGTCTCGGCGGTGGCGGCCGGTGCGTTCGTCCTTGTACCAGCCGGGTGAGCCGTAGGGGCCGGGGTCGAACGGGTCGTAGGGCCGGTTGGTGTCGATGATCCAGGTGTCGCCGGGCTTGTGGCGCAGGTGCATCGGCTCGTAGCGCGGGCTGCGCGGGTCCGAGTCCGGTGCTTCGAGATCGCAGCACGCGGGGTTGTGCTGGTACCGGTAGGCGCCGGGGCACATCGGATCCGGCTCGCCATCGGCGAGGAAGAGGCGGCGGCCCGCCCAGTCGTAGTAGCCGTCGCCTTCACCCTGTCCGGTGATCTCGCGCAGCGGCGCGCCCGGGCCGAGGTGATCGTGCCGGTAGAAGGCCTGTTGAAGGAGCACGCGCATGCGTGCCTGGTTCACGGTCGTCGTGAGTTGATGAGTTGCGCCATGCCTGTTTTGGCGTAGGGTGGACTCTGCCATGGGAGGCTCGCCTTCCTTGGATGAAAGGTGGGCCGCCGGATGTTTTTGCGGACAAGGGGCGGCCCACCGGCCATATTCAATTGGTTCTTCGACGTGCGATTCGCACGTGAGTTCAGGCTGACACAGCTTTTCGCGCAACTGCAAGCGCGACACACCTTCGCGTGCAAAAGCGTCTAGAAGCCCTCCGACACCCCACGATCATCAACGGTGCCTTGGTGTACCCCACGCAGGGCAGCGGTCCGCTACCCTGGGTTGCGGCTCTTGAACATTCCCGGCATATCCCCTCGGAGGACCCCATCCGAACCCCAGCACACCCTCGATCCCGCGCGACCCAAAGCGCCCCAGCACAAACACGCGATCTCGTCCCGCTTCCCCAGGCCTTCGGTTCACTGGAGGTGTCCAGTGGCCGGAGCTGATGTCTTCGCCATGGAGCCCGACCAAGTCCACCAAGCGGTGGAGGTGCTGTTCGGCATCGAGGCGGAGGTCGACACGATCACCAGCGGGATTCGCACCGAAACCGAAGGCATCGCTTCGACGCTCTCCTCCGCGAATTGCGCAATCGGCGACGCCCTCAAGACCGCCTCGGACTTCTGGTGTGTGCAACGCGTTATCGGCTTCACCGGCCTCGTCGGCAATCTCGGTGAGTACCTGGCCGTTTGCGCCGAAGAGGCCGTCGAGATCGACGACTACAACGCCCACGATTTCGCGACCCTTGCCGACCTCGATCGGTACCCCGGCCGAGCCGCCGAGAACGCTTCGGCACGACCGGACTGGTAGGGGCCGACAATGAGCGAAATGCACTGGAAGGACCTCAAGGAGACGGACTTCAGCGCGCTCAAGACGCTGGCCGACCTGTGGGGCACCTACATCAACGACATGACGGCGCAGTCCGAAACCATCTCCGAGGACGTGGTGAACAAGCACCTCAGCGTCGACAACTACGAATCCGAGACCGCCGACGATGTACGCCACCAGGCGGAACTGCTCGCCGACTCGCTTCAGGATGACCTCCACGAGTACGCGATGGTCAAGATCAAGGCGACCCTCGAAGACGCTCACGACGAACTCGTCGCATGCCAGGCTCAGCTGTTCGAGCTCATCGATACGGTCACCGGCTCGTACCGTTTCGAAGGCGGGGCCGATGATCCGTACGTGGTCATTTCTGATGGTCACAGGGAGCGGATCAGTAATCTTGATCCGGATTCAGACGTCATGGCGCGCGTCGGCGTCACCGAGACGATGCTCAGCGGCGATCCGATCTATGTCCAGGGGCTGCTCCTCGACGGCGCCCAGCAGATCGCGGACGAGTACGGAAGTGTGCTCCAAGCCATCATGACTCGTGCCCATAATTCCGACGACCAAGCCGCCGCAATCCTGAAATCGATCGTCGACACCCCGGCCGAGCAGCCCCCACCACTCGGTGCGACCTACGACGACCTCATCGACGACTACGAGACCGCCGATGCCGAACGCAACCGCGATTTCCTCCATGAGCTCGCTTCTGGAGAGTCCGAGGCCACTGCAAATGGCGTCAACGACTGGTGGACCTCCTTGGCCGAAGAAGAGCGCGCGGCGCTGATCGAGTCGCATCCAGATCTCGTCGGTGGCCTCGACGGCATCCCCTCGGGAACTCGCGACGGTGTCAACCGCGACCTCCTCGAGGCGGAGATCCCCGCACTGGAGAACCAGATTGCAAATCTGGAGACCCAGATCGATCACATGGAAGCCGGCGGCTCTCCTTACGGTGCTTACGATGGCAAGGATCTTTCGGAGCTCCAAGCCGAGCTCTCGGAGGCCCAAGGCCGGCTGGCCAACGCAGAGGCATTGCAAACCGCTCTGGCCAACGGATCGCAATCAGGAGCGCCGCTGCTCTTGATCGACTACGACAGCGGCGAAGACGGCAAGGCCGTGGTCTCGATCGGAAACCCCGACACCGCTAGCCACAACGCGGTCTATGTACCGGGGACCACTGCGGACATGCAAGGCGTCGATGGCCTGATCGCAGACGCGGGCGTCATGCAATTCGACGCAGATAAGGCGGGTAACGGCGAGACGGCCGTAACGATGTGGCTGGACTACGACGCTCCAGATGGCGCCTACCCCGGGCACAGCGGCGATATCAGTCCCGAGGCATGGGAAACCGATCAGGCTGAGGAGGCAAGAAGCAGCCTCAACTCTTACCTCGACGGTCTCACCGCAACGCATGACGGCGAACCGCACACCACCGTGCTCGGCCACTCGTACGGCAGTTCAGTGGTCGGAGCCACCGCAGCCGAATACCAAGTCGAAGCAGACCAGATCATCGACTTTGCCAGCCCCGGACTCATGGTCGACACCGCCGACGAACTCAGCGTCGGCGGCGACAACGTTTACTCCAGCCGAGCCGACCACGACGTCATCAACGCCGCCGTCAGCACTGGTGCCCTCGGCGCCGATCCGACAGGAGAGTTTTACGGCGGCAACACTTTCGAGTCCGATGCCATCGGCAGCGGCCCGATCGACATTCACAGCGGCTATCTGAGGGAAGACGCAGAAGGAAACCCGAACCAGGCTCGAGACACGATGGCCCAGATCATTACTGGGCAGCAGGGATGATCGCCCGTATGCGCTACCGAATCTCCATCTTGCTCGCAGCTCTCACCTTGGTCCTCGGAGGATGCTCGATGTTCCAAGACCCGCCGCCCGCCCGCGAATTCGACGAGGCCGAGGCCTATCCGCTCATGGAGCAGATCGTGCTCGACACCATCGCCGAACTCCCCGACTTTCCAGGATTCGAAAAGCGGGTCTACCTTCGCCCGCAAGATTGCGCCGAATCACTCGGTGAGCAGTACGAGGGCTGGGTCGCCCTCGAAATCAGCTACACGTTCAGTGACGAGAATTCCGCACTGCCACGGGTCCAGACCGGCTACACACCGATCCTCCGGGAGCAGTGGGAGGCGGCCGGATACGACATCCACCGCGACAACATCGACCCCGAGACCGGACATGGATCGCTGGAGGCGGAACGGCCCGATGGGATCAATCTGTGGTGGTGGGTCATGGACGGGGTCTCCCTGACGGTCCAGACCGGTTGCGTACCGAAGACTCCCGATTTCGACAATCCTGATTACATCCCCCCGGCAGGCGGCGTGCTCCCGGAGAACGACGCGGCCGCGCAGAACCGTATGAACCCGCCGGAGGAGGCCACCGACGAGGCCACCGACCCGTTCGCGACCGCCCGGCCCGCCTCCGCACCGGTGCCCTTCGATTCGCCCGAGAACTACGACGGCCTGATCTGAATGCAGATAACGAACAGGCCGTTCATCTCTGCGGCACACTTTCCAAGACCGACGCAATGGGTCGAATGAAACGCCATTTGGAAGCCGCTCCAACCACCATCTTCCTCACCCTCGGAGGATGCACGTCCATGCCTGAAGAAGTCACGCTGCCAGAACGCGAGTTCAACAACGACGAGGTGTATCCGCTCATGGAGCAGCTCGTCGCCGAGGCGGTCGAAGTCCTACTCGACTTCCCGGGCTTCGTAGAGCGCAGAGGCCTCTTCCACGAGTGCACAGACGAGAGGGACAACCCCATCGACGGATGGGGGAGCATCGAACTCAAATACGCCTTCAGCGACTCCGCCTCGTTGACGGAGCAGGTCCGCCAGGAGTACACGGACATACTCCGTGATGCCTGGACCGAGGCCGGTTACGAGATCTCGTGGGACGAGGC
The DNA here is from genome assembly GCF_040674615.1 of Glycomyces sp. NPDC049804. Taxonomy (NCBI): domain Bacteria; kingdom Bacillati; phylum Actinomycetota; class Actinomycetes; order Glycomycetales; family Glycomycetaceae; genus Glycomyces; species Glycomyces sp. NPDC049804. Next base: position 31,148 of record NZ_JBFAMQ010000022.1, on the reverse strand, counting down.
CTCGCCAGATGGTTCGCAGTACAACCTCGAAGCGTCCCGATCCGATGGCATCGTGCTCTGGTGGAGGGTCTTGGGAAGGACGAGCCTGACTATCCAAAGCGGTTGTGTGCCGCTCGCTGGTGACGATGTGCATCCCGATACGTATATCCCGCCCATCGGTGGAGTTCTGCCGGAGAACGATCCCTTCGGAAACGCCATCGACCTGGAGGTCTACAACACTGAAACGCCAAGCGGCCAATCGACTGATGCGGCCGTGAATCCCTTCAGCGATGGAGCGGTGGTTGCGTACAGCGCGCCGCTCGACTCGAATCCGTTCACTGGCGAGCTCTGAGATACGCCGCAGACCTCACTTGCTCGACTCTGCGATGAGAACGGCCCGGCGAAAGCCCGCCGGGCCGATTTGTTTGCGCTGCTTATTGGTTGCGGCGGTGGACTTGTTGGGCTCCGATCTGGTCTCGGGGCATGATGGTGATCTGGTCGACGTTCACGTGGGCGGGGCGGGTGGCGACCCAGGCGATCGTCTCGGCGATGTCGTCGGCGGTCAGGGGGGTCATGCCGGCGTAGACGGCGTCGGCCCGCTCTCTGTCGCCGTCGAAGCGGACCAGGCTGAACTCGGTTTCGACCATGCCGGGGTCGATCTCGCAGACGCGCACGGGCTGGCCGACGAGTTCGAGGCGGAGCACTCGGGTCACGGCCGCTTCGGCGTGTTTGGCCGCGTTGTAGCCGCCGCCGCCCGGGTAGGGCTGGCGGGCCGCGATCGAGCCGATCACGACGACTTGGCCGTTGCCGGAGGCGACGAGTTTCGGCAAGAGCGCCTTGGTGACCCGGATGGTGCCGAGGACGTTGACGTCGTACATCTGCTGCCAGAGGTCGAGGTCGGCCGTGGCGATGGAGTCGAGGCCGAGGGCGCCGCCCGCGTTGTTGACCAGGAGGTCGCAGCGGCTGATGACGGCGGCGAAGGCGGCGACCGAGTCCTCGTCGGTGACGTCCAGGGGCAGTGCGGTCCCGCCGCACTCGGCGGCGACCTCGGCGAGGCGGTCGGTGCGGCGGGCGCCGAGGATGACGTCGAACCCGGCTTTGGCGAGGGCTTTGGCGGCGGCGGCCCCGATGCCGCTGCTGGCTCCCGTGACTACTGCTACAGGTTTGGTGCTCATGGGCCCCGAGCCTACCCATTCGACGACATTTCCGATCTGCGCTCGTCCCACTCTGCGGCCTTGTGCCGGATGCGGACCCGCAGCCGGCCGTACCATCGGTTCCGACGCTGGTTCCGGCGCGGTGCACTTGCCGCTCCGGCTAAGAGGGAATCTGGTGCGAATCCAGGACTGCCCCGCAGCGGTGAGAGGGAACGAAACCCGCCATGAGCACTGGGCCCGGAACCTGGGAAGCGGCGGGAAATAGGAGCCGGAGACGGCACGCCCTCGAGTCCGAATACCTGCCCGCGTACCGCGCGCGACCGCGCGCGGTCCCGTTGTCGCAAGTTCGAGGGAACTGACACATGAACACGACTACCAGCGTGCCCGCGAAACCGCAGGCCACCGCACTCGGATACCCGCGCATCGGCCCGAACCGCGAGCTCAAGCGCGCGCTCGAGGCCCACTGGTCCGGCCGGCTCGACGCCGCCGGCCTGGAGGCCGCCGCGGCGGCCGTCCGCTCCGGGATGCTCGACGACCTCTCGGTGCTCGACACGGTTCCGACCGGCACCTTCTCCTACTACGACCACGTGCTCGACACGATCTGCGCCGTCGACGCGCTCCCGCCTCGCCACCGGCGCGACAGCGAGCTCGCCTCGTACTTCGCCGCCGCTCGCGGGGACGACGCGGCCGTGCCGCTCGAGATGACCAAGTGGTTCGACACGAACTACCACTATCTGGTGCCGGAGATCGGGCCGAAGACCGCGTTCGCGGCCAAGCCCGCCAAGGCCGTCGCCGAGTTCATCGAGGCCAAGGAACGCGGCCTGGACGCCCGCCCGGTGCTGCTCGGTCCCGTCTCATTCCTCCTGCTCGCCAAGCCGAGCGAGGACGCGCCCGAGGGATTCGCGCCGCTCGACCGGCTCGAGGAGCTGGTCGAGGTCTACGTTGCACTGCTTGGCGCGCTTCACGATGCTGGAGCTGGGCTGATTCAGATCGATGAGCCTGCGCTCTGCGCCGACCGCACTGAAGCGGAGCTCGCAGCTACCGCTGCGGCGTACCGGCGACTCGTCGCCGAAGCCGAGATCGTCGTCGCGGGTGGCTATGGACCGTTCGGCGAGGCGCTACCGGTGCTCCTGGAGGCCGGCGTCGAGGGCATCGCCCTGGACCTCGTGCGGGGCCGAAGTGACCTCGATGCACTTGAGGCACTGGATGTTTCACGTGAAACATTTTTCCTCGCCGGTGTCGTCGACGGCCGCAACATCTGGCGCGCCGATCTCGCCAAAGGGGCGGCCGATCTCGCACGGCTGCAGGCGATCAGCGATCGCGTCGGGGTGTCCTCGTCGTCCTCGCTGCTGCACGTCCCCGTCGACCTCTCGCCTGAGACCGAGCTTCCCGAGGGGTTGTTCGAGCGGCTTGCTTTCGCCCGTCAGAAGCTCGCCGAGATCACGGCCATCGCTGATCCGGCCGGATCCCGTGAGACCCGGCCCTCGACGCCCGCCGCATGGCGCGACGAGGCCGTGCGCGAGCGGCTTTCGGCGCTCGGCGCGGACGCCGACCGGCGGCTGCCTTACGCCGAACGGCAAGCGGCCCAGGCCGAGCGCGTGCCGCTCCCGCCGCTGCCGACGACCACCATCGGGTCGTTCCCGCAGACCGCCGAGCTGCGCAACGCCCGCGCCGCGCACCGGCGCGGGCTCATGATCGACGCCGATTACAAGGCCCGCATGAAGGCCGAGGTCGCCGCCGTCATCGCCGAGCAGGAGAAGCTCGGACTCGATGTGCTGGTGCACGGCGAGCCGGAACGCAACGACATGGTCCAGTACTTCGCGGAGCAGCTCACCGGGTTCGCCACGACCGCCGCGGGCTGGGTCCAGTCGTACGGTTCGCGCTGCGTGCGCCCCCCGATTCTGTTCGCCGACGTGGCGCGGCAGGCCCCGATGACCGTCGAGTGGACCTCGTACGCGCAGTCGCTCACCGAGAAGCCGGTGAAGGGCATGCTGACCGGCCCGGTCACCATCCTGGCCTGGTCGTTCGTGCGCGACGACCAACCGCTCGCCGACACCGCCGACCAGGTCGCCCTCGCACTGCGCGACGAGGTCGCCGACCTCGAAGCGGCCGGGACCGCGATCATCCAGGTCGACGAGCCCGCCCTGCGCGAACTGCTGCCCGTGCGGGCGGCTTCCCGTGCGGCGTACCGGGACTGGGCCACCCGCTCGTTCCGCATCGCCACCGCGGGAGTGCGCCCGGAGACCTCGATCCACACGCACCTCTGCTACTCCGAGTTCGGCGAGGTCATCGACGCGATCGCGGCCCTGGACGCCGACGTCACCTCGATCGAGGCGTCCCGTTCGAAGATGGAGGTCCTGGCCGACCTCGACCGCGCGAACTACCGCAGCGCCGTCGGCCCCGGCGTGTGGGACATCCACTCGCCGCGCGTCCCGGCCGCCGAGGACATGGCCGAGGCGCTGCGCCTCGCCGTGGCCGCGCTCGGCCCCGAGCGGGTGTGGGCGAACCCCGACTGCGGGCTGAAGACCCGCCGCTATGAGGAGGTGCGCCCGTCCCTGGAGGGACTGGTGGCCGCCGCGCGGACGGTCCGCGAACAGCTCGCCTGAGGTGAGGAGGTGCGTGCCCGCGGACGCGGCTTCGGCGCTGTCCGGGGTCGCGGCGGCGGGCACGTACCCTTGCATATGTGGCGATCGACAACTACCGCGTCCTGAGCGAGCCTGAATTCGGCACTATGTCCGGTCTGGCGAAGGCCAGCGCCGACTGGCGGCGCCTCGCGCACAACGTCGAGGCGCTCGCGGCCCTGGCCGGGGTGCCGATGATGGCGATGGTGAAGGCCGACGGATACGGGCACGGCATGGTCCCGACCGCGCGCGTCGCGGTCGAGGCCGGGTGCGCGGCGCTCGGCGTGGTGACCCTCCGGGAGGCGTGGCGGCTCAAGCGCCTGCCCGACCTGACCGACACCACCGTGATGGCGTTCTTCTTCTCCCCGGACCAGCCCGGACTCGCCGAGGTGATCGGCGAGGGCATCGAACTCGGAGTCTCCTCGATGCCGCAGCTCGACGCCGTCGCCGCGGCGGCCGAGAAGGCCGGCCGGCCCGCGCGGATCCATGTCAAGGGCGACACGGGGATGTCGCGCGGCGGCGTCGCGGAGCCCGAGTGGGCGTTCGTGGCGGAGGCCGCCGCGAAGCACCAGGCCGCAGGTTCGCTGACCGTGGTGGGCGCGTGGAGCCACCTGGCGTGCGCCGACGAGATCGGGCACCCGGCGAACACCGACCAGAAGGCCGCGTTCGAGCGGTTCCTGGAGACCGTGGCCGCGTCGGGCCTGGAGCCCGAGGTGCGGCACCTGGCGAACTCGGCCGCGCTCATCTCGGACCCGGAGACCCGCTACGACATGGTGCGACCGGGCATCGCGCTCTACGGCTACAACCCGGTGCCGCAGTTCGACGTCGACCTGCAGCCGGTGATCGAGATCCGGTCGGTGGTGATGTCGGTGAAACGGCTCCCAGCGGGTACAGGGATCTCGTACGGGCACACCGTGCACCTGGAACGGGACGCGAACGTGGCGCTCGTGCCGCTCGGCTACGCCGACGGCGTGCCGCGCGCCGCCTCCGGCAAGGCCGAGGTGTACCTGGCGGGCAAGCGCCGCCGGGTGCTCGGCCGGATCTGCATGGACCAGTTCATGGTCGACTGCGGGGACGACGCCGTGAAGCCGGGCGAGCCGGTGATCCTCATCGGCGCGGGCGAGCAGCACCCGGACGCGGACGACTGGTCCGCGTGGGCCGGGACGATCCCGAACGACGTGCTGACGGGGATCGGTTCGCGGGTGCCGCGGTTGTGGAACCGGGGCGTGGTTCCGCCCGACGGCGCCTGAGGACCGCGCGCCGCGTCTGCCGCACTGCGGCGGCGTCGCGGCCCGGGACTTGGTGTTCATTCGAGAGCATTGCGAGGCCGCATGAGTGAGAAGCAGTCCCGCCGCAGGCGGGGTCTGGCGATCGCGGGCGGGGTCACCGGCGGCGTGGCCGTCGGGGCCGCGCTGGCGTGGGGGGTGCCGCGGTACCTGGCGCGGCGCACGCGCGCGGCGTCGAGCGACCCGTACGCGCACGAGCCGTTCGAGCTGCCGCCGCAGCGGTCGGTGTTCACGGTGGAGTCGAGCGACGGCGTGCCGATCCATGTGGAGACGGCGGGTCCGGAGGACGCGGACCTGACGGTGGTGTTCGTGCACGGCTACATGCAGGACATGGCGACGTTCTACTTCCAGCGCAAGGCGGTCGCCGAGGCCGACCGGGCCGGGGTGTCGCTGCGGGCGGTCCTGTACGACCAGCCGGGGCACGGCCGCTCCGGCCCGCTGCCCCGCACGGAGTACGGGATCGAGGACCTGGCGGGGGTCCTGAACGACGTGCTCGCCGCGGTGGCACCGAGGGGGCCGCTGGTGCTGGTCGGGCATTCCATGGGCGGCATGACGATCCAGGTGTACGCGCGCCTCTACGAGCAGGACTTCCGCGAGCGTGTGAAGGGCGTGGCGTTCTTCTCGAGCAGCATGGCGGGGCTCGACACGGTCGAGACGAAGCCGATGCGGGCGCTGCGGCGGCTGCGTCGCACGGTGCTGCCGATGCTGCAGCAGGTGGCGGGCTGGACGCCGGACCTGATCGAGCGGTCGCGGCTGCTCGCGGGGGACCTGGGGTGGCTGTTGACGCGCCGGGCCGCGTTCGGGCACATCGATCCGCCTGCGTCCCTGGTCACGCTGGTGGAGCGGATGAACCGGCGGACGTCGATGCAGAGCATCGTCGGTTATGCGCGAGCTATCCTCGACCACGACGAGACGGCGACGATGCCGCTGTTCACGGGGCTTCCGGCGCTGGTGGTCGTCGGTGACGAGGACCTGCTGACGCCGCCGGAGCACTCGCGGCGGCTGGCGGCGGCGCTCGGCGGGTCGCGATTCGCGCTCATAGCCGAGGCGGCTCACTCACCGCAGCTGGAGTACCCTGGTGAGATCTCACAACTGTTGTTGGAGATGATCGACAAAGTCGTGGCTGAGATCGGCAATGGTTCCGCCATGTCCGCTGGCGCTGCGGTGACGCAGCCTGAGCGGGAACCCGAGCGGCACCGCAGGTGGTCGCCGTTCTCCCGCCACCACGGACCTCGTCTCGAACCTTGACCGGGTCCCGCGGCGACCGGCCGCGGCCCATACGCACTTGGAGGAGTGAAACGTGAGGCTCCAGCTCCAGACGCCCGGAGACACCCACGATTTCGGACGGCGCCTGGCCGCCGTCCTTCGCGCGGGCGACCTCGTGATCCTCACCGGCCCGCTCGGGGCCGGCAAGACCGCCCTCACGCAGGGCATCGGCGCCGGGCTCGGCGTCGAGGGCCGGATCACCAGCCCCACGTTCGTGATCGCCCGCTCGCACCGCGCGGGCGAGGCAGGGGTGCCGCTCGTGCATGTCGACGCGTACCGCCTGGAGACCCTCGACGAGCTCGACGACCTCGACCTGGACACCGACGTGGACACGGCCGTGACGGTCGTCGAATGGGGCGCCGGCCTGGCCGAGCGGCTCGCGGAGTCGCACCTGGAGATCGCGATCGAGCGGCGGGCCGACGAGGTCCGCGAGGTCGTGCTGCACGGCCGCGGCGGCGACTGGGCCGACCGCCTCGCCTCGCTCGAGCTCCCGGTGGGTGCGGCCGCATGAGGGTCCTCGCCATCGACACGTCAACGGCCGCAGTGCAGGCCGCGCTCGTCGACCTCGACGACGACGAGCTGTTCCTGACCTCGTTCCGCCGCGAGGTGGACGCGCGCGGGCATGTGGAGAAGCTGGCGCCGTTCATCGAAGGCTGCCTGGCCGACGCGGGCCGCACCGTCAAGGACGTGGACGCGGTCGTCGCGGGCGTCGGCCCGGGGCCGTTCACGGGCCTGCGCGTGGGCATGGTCACGGCCGCGGCGTTCGCCGACGGCGCGGGCATCCCCGTTTACGGCGTCTGCTCGCTCGACGGCATCGGCGCCAACACGCGGGGCCGCGCGCTCGCGGCGACGGACGCGCGCCGCAAGGAGATCTACTGGGCCGTCTACGAAGACGGCGTGCGCGAAGGCGAACCGCAGGTCGGCAAGGCCTCGGAGCTGCCCGAGACCGGCGCGGACTACGCGATCGGCGAGGGCGCGAGCAAGTACGCCGACGAGCTGCCGATGGAGGCCGAGGCCACTCCGGTCTACCCGGACCTGGTGAAGCTCGTCGAGCTCGCGGGACCACGGCTGCTCGCGGGCGCCCCGTCCGAGCAGCTCACCCCGCTGTACCTGCGCCGCCCGGACGCGCAGCCCGCCGAGGCCGCGCCGAAGGCCTAGCCTTTCGCGCGTGGTACAGCTTGATGTGATGAACGACTTGCGGATCGACCGGCTGCGCTGGTGGCACCTGCCCGCCGTCGCCGAGATGGAGACCGCGATCTTCGGGCCCGAGGCCTGGAGCGAGGGCCTGCTGTGGACCGAGCTCTCGGCCGGGAACGACTACCGCGCGGTCTTCGACGGCGAGCGCATCCTCGGCTACGCGGGCACCGCTTTGAGCGGCGATGAGATGTGGCTCAACAACATCGCCGTCGCGGCGGACGCCCGCCGCCGAGGGGTGGCGCGGATGCTCATGGACGACCTGCTCGCCCGGGCGCGGGCGCGCGGCGTGAAGTCGGTGTACCTGGAGGTGGCGGTGGACAACGTCCCGGCCCAGCGCCTTTACGACGGGTACGGTTTCGTGGGGCTCGGCGTGCGCAAGAACTACTACCAGCACACCGGCACCGATGCGGCAGTGATGAGGATGGAATTGTGAAGAGCAACCCTGTGGTGATGGGCATCGAGACCTCGTGCGACGAGACCGGTGTCGGGATCGTGCGCGGCCACGAGCTGCTGGCCGACGCCGTCGCGTCCTCGGTCGACGAGCACGCCCGCTTCGGCGGGGTCGTGCCCGAGGTCGCCAGCCGCGCGCACCTGGAGGCCATGGTGCCGACCGTGCAGCGCGCCCTGGACGACGCCGGGCTCACCCTCGCCGACCTCGACGGCATCGCCGTCACCGCCGGTCCCGGCCTGGCCGGGGCGCTGATGGTCGGTGTGGGCGCGGCGAAGGCGTACTCGCTCGCCACGGGCGTCCCGCTGTACGGCGTCAACCACTTGAGCGCGCACATCGCCGTCGACACGCTCGAGAACGGCCCTATTCCGGAGCCCGCGATCGGCCTGCTCGTCTCGGGCGGCCACTCCTCGATCATGATGGTCGAGGACCTGGCCGGGAAGGTCACCCAGCTCGGCGCCAGCATCGACGACGCCGCGGGCGAGGCCTTCGACAAGGTCGCGCGCCTGCTCGGCCTGCCCTTCCCGGGCGGCCCGTACATCGACAAGGCCGCCAAGGAGGGCGACCGCGCGTTCGTGCGCTTCCCGCGCGGCCTCACCGCCGCGAAGGACATGGAGAAGCACCGCTACGACTTCTCGTTCTCCGGCTTGAAGACCGCCGTCGCCCGCTGGATCGAGGCGCAGCGCGCCGAAGGCAACAACGTGCCCGTCAACGACGTGGCCGCCGCGTTCCAGGAGGCCGTCTGCGACGTCCTGACCCAGAAGGCCATCCTCGCCGCGAAAGAGCACGGCGTCGGCACGATCCTCCTCGGCGGCGGCGTGGCCGCGAACTCGCGTCTGCGCACCCTCGCGGTCGAGCGCGCCGAGGACGCCGGGATCACGCTGCGCTACCCGCGCCCGAAGCTGTGCACCGACAACGGCGCGATGGTCGCCGCCCTCGGCTCACACCTCGTCTCGGCCGGCGTGGCCCCCTCGGTGATCGACTTCCCCGCGAACTCGTCCATGGACGTCGAAGTGGTGAGCCTCGCCAACCGCCTGTAAGACGGCTTGGGCCGCAACGGGTGCCGCCGCGTTCCTAGCGGCGCGGCGGACGCCGGCGAGGTAGAGGACCGAGGCGACGACGGCGAGGATCCACGGCGAGAGCACGAGGATCACCGTGTTGGCGGCCGCCCAGACGAGGACGGTCCAGCCGAGGAAGGCGGGCGGGGTGAGGCCGCGGCGCTGCATCCACAGGACGGTGAGCCCGAAGGCGAGGAGCGGGACGCCGAAGCCGCCGATGCCGAGCCAGTAGCCGGACATGGCGGGGCTCATGTCGAGGATGCCCTCGTCGGGCGTCCAGAGACCGCCGCTGAACCAGGCTGCGGCGTGCTCGGGGGCGACGAGGGCGAGGCTGAGCACGGTGTGCCCGATGCCGAGGAAGACGAAGATCCGACCGGACCATTTGACCATGACGACCCCTAATTACGGAACTGCTAGTTTCAATACTCTTGGTTCCGTATCCTAGGGCCATGCCGGATGCGAAGCAACCCGTGGGCCGCCCCCGCGACAGCCAGATCGATCACGCCATCGCCGCCGCGACGCGGGCGATCCTGGCCGAGCGCGGGTACGCCAGACTCACCGTGGACGCGGTGGCGGCGCGGGCGGGGATCGGGAAGGCCGCGATCTACCGGCGGTTCGCGACCAAGCAGGAGATGATCTTCGCGGCCACCGTCCACGACATGGAGGAGCAGCCGCCGCCCGACTCGGGTTCGCTGCGCGGCGATCTGGAGGCGATCGGGGAGGTCATCGCGTCGCAGCTGTCGACCGCGCCTCCCGATGTGCTGCACGGGCTCCTGGCCGACATCCACGGCGACGCGAAGCTCGGGGCGCGGTTCACCGGGACGTTCATCGAGCGGGAGCGGTTCGTGATCGACACGGTGCTGACGCGCGCGGTCGAGCGCGGCGAGCTGGCGGCGGCGCCCGACGCCGCGATCGTGCACGCCCTGCTGCTGGGGCCGATCTTCTACTGGCTCCTGATCCTCATCGGCGACCGCACCAAGCTGGACGAGCTGGTGCGGACCACGGCCGGCGCGGTCGCCGAGACCCTGCGGGCTAGCTGAAGACGCGGCGGTTCGCCGCCGCGAGCAGCAGGGCGGCCGCGACGAGGACCGCGGCGACCCCGAGCGGCCCCGCGGGGTCCGCCAGTGCGAGCCCGGCGAGGACCGGACCTGCGGCGGCGCCGACGTTCAGTGCGGCAGTGGCGTAGGAGCCGGCCATGGAGGGCGCGTCGGCGGCTTCGTAGAGGACGCGCGCGATGAGGGTGCTGCCGACCGCGAACGCCAACGCGCCCTGTGCGAAAGCCAGCGTGAACAGCAGGGCCGGGTGGGCGGCCCACAGCGCGAGGGCGCACCAGCCGAGCAGGAGCGGCGGCCCGGCGGCCGCGATCACCAGGCCGGGCCTGCGGTCGGAGAAGCGACCGGCGATCGTCACGCCGGTGAACGAACCCGCGCCGAAGAGGACCAGAACGACCGGTACCCACAGGTCGCCGAGGCCGGCGACCTGGGTGACGACCGGCGCGATGTACGTGAACGCGCCGAAGGTCGCACCGTTCACCAACGCGCCCAAGGCCATCACCAGGATGAGCCGGGGCCGGCGAAGGACGGCGAGCTCGGTCCGCAGTCGCGTCCCGCGCGCCGCGCGGGTGTCGGGCAGGCCCCGGAGGACGCCGAGGGCGGCGGGCAGGCACAGGACCGCGACGGCCCAGAATGTGGCCCGCCAGTCGAGGAGCGCGCCGAGCAGCGCCCCGCCCGGGACGCCGGCGACTGTGGCGATCGTGGTGCCTCCCAAGAGGACCGCGAGGGCGCGGCCTTTCCGGTCGGGCGCGACCAGGGCGGCCGTGGCGGTGAGGGCGACCGCGAGGAACCCGGCGTTGGCGAACGCGGCGAGGACGCGGGTCGCGAGCAGGACCGCGAAGGTCTCGGTGACCGCGCCGATCACGTGCGCGGCGAGGAAGAGGCCGAGGAACGCGAGAAGGCTCGCGCGCGGCGGCCAGCGGCGGGCGAGGGCCGCGAACAGCGGTGCGCCGACGACCATGCCGATCGCGAAACCGGAGGTGAGCAGGCCCGCGGTGGCGGCGGTGACGCCGAGGTCGGCGGCGAGGTCCGGCAGGAGGCCGGCGAGCATGAATTCGGAGGTGCCCATGGCGAACACGGCCAGGGCGAGCAGGTAGACGGGAAGCGGCATCGGGTGACTCCGTGGTGTCGAGCGTGCAGTGGGTACGTCTCGTCACCGCGGCCAGCGGCCCCGGGTGCGCCTGGTGGCTCAGGGGGCTGGCGGGTGACCGGCAGCCCCTGCCGTGTCCGATTCCGGATTCACCATGCCCCGGACCTTAGGCGCGCGGGCCGGGCGGCGCAAACGCATTTGCCGCGGGGTGTCGGCGGGCCGGTCTACGGTGGCGGCATGGCTGAGAACGACTTCTGGTGGGAGCCGCCGCTGGCGGGGACCGAGGAGGCGCACCTGCTGGGCGCGCTGGACCGGCTGCGGGTGACGTTCCGCTGGAAAGCGGACGATCTGGACTCTGCGGGGTTGAACGCGCGCATCGGGGCATCGGCGCTGACGCTCGGGGGGCTACTGAAGCACCTTGCGCGCGTTGAGGACGTGACGTTCAACTGGAAGCTGCGCGGGCGCGCGCCGGGCCCGGACTGGGACGAGAGCCTGCTCGACGACACTGTTAAGAATGGCGCTGTCGAGTGGGAGTTCGCGTCGGCGGCCGAGGACTCCCCGGAGTTCCTCTACGACCTGTGGGACGGGGCGGTCGCGCGCTCCCGCGAGCGGCTCGCGGCGATCCTCGAGGAGGGCGGGCTCGACCAGCCCGCGCACCTCGAGTGGCCGGGCCAGGGGCACCTGAGCGTGCGCCGGGTCGTGTTCGACCTGGTGGAGGAGTACGGGCGACACACCGGCCACGCCGACCTGCTGCGCGAGGCCGTCGACGGCAGGGTGGGCGAGGACCCGCCCGCGGGCTGGCGGCCGGTGAGCGGATCGGGCGCCTAGGAGCATGCCCGGGGCAGCGTGCCGCGCGGGCGCGTGGGCGGCGGCCCTCCCGGCGCGGCTTCAATGCGCGCGTGCCCAGACGGCGATCGAAATTCACGTACGGGGCATGGCGTAGGCCTCGCTGCCGGGTGCTCCACTGTGCCCGCTGCCCGCGGCCAGACGGCGATCGGAAGTGCGACGCGAGGCATGGCGATAGCCCCAGAGGGGCTACGCCCGCCCCCGGACGGCGAGCGGACGTGCGGCACAGGGCATGGCGTCAGCCCAGCCTCGGGGCTGTGCCCCGGACGGCGAGCGGACGTGCGGCACAGGGCATGGCGTCAGCCCAGCCTCGGGGCTGTGCCCCGGACGGCGAGCGGTCGTGCCGCACAGGGCGTGGCGTTCAGCCCCGCCTCGAGACTCTGCCCCGCACGGCGAGCGGACGTGCCGCACAGGGCATGGCGTCAACCCCGCCCCGCGGCTCTGCCCCGCACGGCGAGCGGACGTGCCGCACAGGGCATGGCGTCAACCCCGCCCCGCGGCTCTGCTCCGGACGGCGAGCGGACGTGCCGCACAGGGCATGGCGTTCACCCCCGCCTCGAGGCTCTACCCCGGACGGCGAGCGGACGTGCCGCACAGGGCGGCCTGATGCGCTCCGACGCCCCGGCCGCCCCTCGCTTATCCGCTTGCCTCCGGGCCGGGCTCGCGGAATGCTGGCCGCATGACCGGCAACCCGATCTGGCCGAACGGCGAACTCCGGCTCGACCTCCCCGTGTTCTTGGCGCGCTTCGGCATCGAGGCCACCGGACCGGCGGAGCCGCTGCTCGGCGGCGAGGACAACATCAACGCTCGGGTCGCCGCCAACGGCGGGGACGTGGTCGTGCGCGAGTACGTGCGTTCCGAGCGTGCCAAAGTCGCCGCCGAACTCGCGCTCGTCTCGCACCTCGCCCGCGGCGGATTCCCCACCCCGGCCCCGTTCACCGCCGACAACGGCGACCGGTTCGCGCTGGTCGGCGGGAAGCCGATCGCGGTGTTCCCCTTCGTTTCCGGCGACGTGCCGCCCGCGATGACCCCGGCGCTCGCCGAGGAGTGCGCGACCCTCCTGGCCCGCATGCACACCGCGAGCGCCGACTGGTCCGACGACCGCGTCCCCGTCGTCGACCGCGTCGGCCTCCTGCAGACCGCTGCGGACAGCGACGTCGCGCTCGCCGGGGCCGACCGGTGGCGGGAGGAGAACCGCGACTTCCTCGACCGGCACGCCGACGCGCTCGCGCTCCTCGCCGGGCAGCCCGCCGGGCCGCTCCACCACGACCTTCACCGCGGGAACCTCCTCGTGCGGGACGGCCGGGTCGCCGCGGTGCTCGACTTCGACGAGCTCAACCACGGCCCGCTCGTGCTCGACCTCGCGCGGCTCCTCCAGTACGCGGCTTCGGAACAGCCGGACCGGCGCCTGCCCGCGGCCGTCGCCGAGGCCGTGCTCTCGGGCTACCAGAAGGTCCGGCCGCTCACCTTGGCCGAGCTGGAGATCCTTCCGCTCGCGTTCGACCTCGCGTGGCTGGTCGACGCGGCCGGCTTCATCATCTGGGCCGCACCGCAGGTAGGCGTCGACGACGTCGAGGACTGCCACAGCTGGGCCGGGTACCTCGCCAACCGGAACGCGCACGACTGACGGACCCCTGACTTTCGTCAGGGGTGGTTCTGGAAATTCGACCGAGGGCGGGGCCTCCCGAAATCCATAGCCTTCAAGACATGCACGCGAACGAACCGCACCACCCCGCCCGACCGCGACTCGCCAGAGGCCTCGCCTTCACCGCGATCGCCCTGGCCGCCCTCACCCTCACCGCCCCGGCGGCGGCCGCCGCGCCCGCGGCCGAACTGACCCCTGAGTCGATCGACGCCTACATGACCGACCTGTACGAGACCTCGGGTGTGCCTGGGCTCTCGGTCGTCGTGACAAGCGGGGAGGAGGTCGTCCACGCCGCTGGGTACGGGCACGACTCGAACGGCGACGCGGTCACCGCGGACACGCCGTTCCGCGTCGCCTCGGTCTCGAAGTCGTTCACCGCCATGGCCGTCATGATCCTCGCCGAGGAAGGCGCGATCGCCTTGGACGAACCCGTCGCCGATCAGCTGCCCGCGTTCACGATGGCCGACCCGCGGGCCGCCGAGATCACCGTCCGCCAGCTCCTGAACCAGACCTCCGGGTTCTCCGACACCACGATCGACGTGGTCGAACTCGAAGCGGCCTCCTCCCTGGAGGACTACGTCGCCCGTCTCGCCGACGACGCCCTCGCCACCGATCCCGGCACCGACTGGGAGTACTGCAACCCGAACTTCAACGTCGCGGCCCGCCTCGTCGAGGTCGCGAGCGGGCAGCCGTTCGAGACGTTCATGGCCGAGCGCGTCTTCGGCCCGCTGGGCATGGGGCACAGCGCGACCCGCGATGAGACCCTCGACCCGGGGCGGGGCTACAACAACCTCTTCGGCGTGTGGACGCCGCGAGGCGTCGAGCCCGACGGCATGCTCGACAACTCGGGCTCGGGCGGTGTCATCACGAGCGCGGCCGACATGGGGCGGTGGCTCATCTCCCAGAACGGCGAAGGCCCGCAACTGGTGTCCGAGGCGGGACTCGCCGCGATGCACACGCCCTCCCCGGTCCAGGACTACGGCATGGGCTGGGGTGTCGAACCGGACGGCACGCTCGTGCACTCCGGGAACCTCATGACCTTCAACGCGGTCGAGTGGATCGACCCCGAGTCCGGTTACGGCATCGCGGTCCTCACCAACGGCGCCGGCATGACCGACGTGACCTACACGGCGATGGAAGCCCTGGCGGCCATGGCGAACGGCGAGGAGCCCGGGCAGCCGAGCGGCGACGGCATGATCCAGCTCGCGCTCGCCGCGCTCACGGTCGTCGCGATCGCACTGGGCGTCCTCGGCGTCGCCCGCTCCCGCAGTTGGGCCGCGAAGCGCCGGGGGCGACCGGCGTGGCGGATCGCGCTGCGCTTCATCCCGGTGCTGCTCCCCGCGGTGGTGTTCCTGTCCTACCCGGCCCTGGTCTCGCTCATCTCGAACGGCCGCACGGTGACCTGGCCGTCGGTGTTCTACTTCGCGATCCCGCTCACGCTCATGCTGCTGACCGCGGCACTGGCCGGCACGGCGACGGCGATCGCGCGCCTGCTCCGGCTCCGATCGGTAGGCTCGGCCGCATGAGACTCGGCCGCATCAGGGACCAGGCGCTGCTGGCGGTCATCGCGACGGCCGGGCTGGTCGACGGCGTGGCGACGTTCGCGGTGCCGATGTCGCGGCAGGCGCTCCTCGTCCTGGTGGCCGCAGCCGCTTATCTGCACGGGTGGCGGCTGACGGCCCGGTACGGCTGGTGGATCCTCGGCGGCGTCGCCGTCCTCGGGGCGCTGCTCGGCACCCTCAGCGACCGGGACCCGTTCATCACACTGCTCACCTTCGGGTCGTTCGTGGTGTTGCCGTGGCTGATCGGGCGGTTCCGGCGGCAGCAGGCCGACCTCATCGCCGCCGCCGCCGAGCGCGTCAGCCGCCTCGAACGGGAACGCGTACTCGTCGCGGGCCGGGCGCGGGCGCAGGAGCGGGCCCGGATCGCTACCGACATGCACGATTCGCTCGGGCACGAGCTGGCGCTCATCGCACTTCGGGCCGGGGCGCTCGAGCTCTCCCCCGCCATGACCGGGGAGAACCGCGAAGCGGCGGCCGCCTTGCGCCGCAACGCGGTCGACGCCACCGACCGGCTCCGGGAGACCATCGGGATCCTGCGCGACGAGCAGGCCCCGGCGGCACCGCTCGACGAGTCGGTCGAGGCCCTGGTCGGGCGGGCCGTCGACGCGGGCATGCGGGTCGACTTCGCGACGGACGCGGTCCCGCTGCCGCCGCTCGCGGGGCGGACCGTGCACCGGGTGGTCCAGGAGTCGCTGACGAACGCGGCGAGGTACGCGCCGGGCGCGAAGGTGGAGGTCACGGTGAAGGTCGCCGATGCGGTGGCGCGCGTGTCGGTGCGCAACAGCGGCAGGCACGTCGAGATCGCCTCGGGCAAGGGCAGCGGCCTGGTCGGCCTCGAAGAACGGGTCCGGCTCCTGGGCGGCACGTTCAAGGCCGGGCCGGTCGGCGACGGCTTCGAAGTGCGGGCCGAAGTGCCGCTTGAGAACGCCAAGCTCGACGTGACATGGCAGGGGAACCGATGATCCGCGTACTGCTCGCCGACGACGAGGCCATGATCCGGGCCGGTGTGGCGGCCATCCTCGCCACGGACCCCGGCATCGAGGTGATCGCCGAGGCGGGGGACGGCGCCGAGGCCGTGGAACTCGCCCGCGCGCACCGGCCCGACGTCGCGATGCTGGACATCCGCATGCCGAAGCTCGACGGCCTCGCGGCGGCGGCCGAGCTGCGCCGGGTGATGCCCGAGGTCGCGGTGGTCATGCTGACCACTTTCGATGAGGACGCCTATGTGGCCCAGGCGCTCTCGCAGGGCGCTAGCGGGTTCATGCTGAAAGCCGCCGATCCGCGCGAGCTGATCATCGGCGTGAAGGCCGTCGCCGACGGCGCGGCCTACCTCTCCCCGCGGATCGCCCAGCGGGTGATCACGAAGCTCAACAACGGCAGGCTCGACCGGGTCGCGCCTGCCCGGGAGCGCATCGACGCCCTCACACCGCGGGAGCGCGAAGTGCTGGCGCTCATCGGAAGGGGCGAGTCGAACCACGAGATCGCCAAGCGGCTCCACGTCTCCGAAGGCACCGTGAAGAACCACGTGAGCACCATCCTCACCCGCCTCGAAGCCAAGAACCGGGTCCAGGCGGCGATCACCGCGTACGAAGCGGGCCTCGTCGACGACTAGCGCCGGGGCGGCGCCACGGTGCCGAGGACACGGTTTTGGGGGACGAGGCCGGTGCCTCGTCCCCCAGAGCGGTGGCCGGTGTCGTTGTGAGGTCCTACAGGGAGGTGCGGCCGAGGGCGACGGCGATGACGCCGACGACGGTCAGGAGCAGGGCCGAGCCGGGGTGCATGCCGATCGAGATGCGGATGTCCTGCTTCTTGTAGGCGAGCCAGATGCCGGGGAAGAGGAACACCAGCTTCGACAGCACGGTCCAGGGCGCCCAGAAGTGGTAGATCGAGAACAGGGTCATGTTGAAGACGGGCGCCCAGTTGCCGAGCTGCGGCAGGCGGGGGAGCAGGAAGCCGCGGAAGTAGTACTCCTCGATGAGCGGCAGGATGAACCCGGTGAACGGGCCGCAGATCAGGAGGGTGGTCAGCAGCATCTCGCGGGAGTAGCCGTTGAGGTAGGAGGTGGCGCTGTCGCCGGTGCCCTCGTACTGGATCCACGAGAACGCGGCGTCGTAGAGGAAGTTGTCGAGCGGGAGCAGGGCGAGGGAGACGACCGTCATCCACAGGAGGCAGAACACGATCATGCCGGTGACCTTGCCGCGCGACACCGGCCGATCCATGTAGGACAGGAAACCGCGGAGCGTGTATTTGCCGGTCTGCTGCTTGCCGAGCCACAGCAGCCCGAACTGGAGCGGGGAGAGGACCGCGCACAGGGCGATGGCCCAGGCGAGGAACGGCGGGTATTCGATGGCCCGCACCAGAGGAGCGGCGACGAAGGCGTACACGGCGACGATGAGCGCGCCGGGGACGAGGTGGAGGGCGATCGAGAACGGGATCGAGTGCTTGTCGGCGAGCAGCTTCTCGACGAAGCGGCTGCGGTTGCGGGCGGCGGACTGGGGGGCGGCCGTGAGGCTCTGCTCGTTGTTCATGTCCAAGAGCTTGACCCCGGCGGCTGTCGCCGACCTGTCATCGCACTGACCCCGCCCCTGACACACGACAGGAACCGACGCGGCGGCGCGACACGCCGCGGCCCGGCGGCCCCTGACTCGGGTGTGTCGCCGCTCGAATCCCCCGATGACAAGGGTCCCACCGGGGTCCGACAGCGCCCGCGAACAGCCGAAACGCGCGATTGCCGGACCCATGTGGGATCGTCATGGGCATTGCTTCGGTTGGCCGGAGGCGGATGCGGGTGGGAAGGGGCATGCCCTACAACCCAAGCGGGCAGCCGGGACCGGTCCCGGCCGGCACCGCCTATGTTCCGCGCATGTCCTCCACGATCGCCCTCGCCTGGCGCCACCCCGCTGCCGCGGTGCTGCTCGCCGCGCTCGCCCTGACTGGATGCTCCGGATCCGCCGACAACGACGCAGGAAGCACCGGCACGGATGCCGTCACCACCGCCGGCGCCGAGCCGACCGAGGAGTCTTCCGCGGAGCCTTCTGAGCAGCCGACCGAGGTACCGCCTTCGGCGGCTGACGGCACCGATTACTCGAAATGCGACTCCCGCTGCGAAGTCGAAGTCCGTGCCGGCGTCGAAATCGAGTACGGGGCGTTCACGATGGTGGTCGCCGACGTCGCCGCGGACCAGGTCCAACTCAGCACGAACAACGGCGAGGGAAGTACCAGCAGCGCCTCGATCACGCCCGGGTGCACCGTCTTCTTGACCGAATCCAGCGCCGGTGTCGTCTGCAGCGGCATCCCCGAGGTGCCCCCGGAGCCCGAGGTCGCAGCGGGCCAGGTCGCGGTCGACCTGCTGCATCTGGGCGAGGACGGGACGGCGATCGTCCGCATCGTCGCGGGCTGAGCGTGCGGCGCCCGCGGCGTCGATCGGGTTAAGGTCGGGGCGCTACGGCCGCAACCGCCTTGGAGGTCACGTTGTCCTTCCCCCGACCCGACCACGCCGGCCTGCGGGCGCACTACGAGCGGGAATGGGCTGCGGGCCGGACCGCCTTCGCCGAGGGCACGTTCCATCCCGATCCGGTGCCGCGCGACGGCGTCCCGCGTTTCGGCCTCAGTTTGGTGGTCCGCGCCGAGGGCGGCTTCGCCGACCGGATCGCGGCCGAATCAGCGGCGATCGCCGCCCGCTGCCGCGGCACCCACCTCAACTACGTGCCGCGCGACCTGCACATGACCGTGCGGAGCCTCGAGGGCTTCCAGGGCACCGTGCCGCAGCACCAGATCGACCACTATCTCGGGCAGCTCAAAGCAGCGGCCGAAGACCTCGGTCCGATCGCCGCCCGTTTCGAAGGCCTCGGCGGGTCCCGGGGCGGGCTCTACGTGCGCGGCTACCCGAACGCCGACCTCCTCGAGCTGCGCCGCCGCATGCGCGACGCCCGCATCCCGATCGGCAACCTCGGCCCCGCCGGAGGCGATGGCGACCGGTACCGGGACAACGCCCACATCACGTTGCTCGTCCCGCGCGAAGCGGTCCCCGAACCCGAGGTCGCCGCCTACGTCGACGCCCGCACCGGCGTCGACTTCGGCTCGATCACCACCCGCGAGATCGCGCTCGTCCGCTGGCGCCCCGACCTTCGCGCCGCCAACATCGAAGTGATCGAACGCGTCACCTGGTAAGCCCCGCAAGGAGAACCGATGCTCCGCATCGAGTGGACACCGCACGAGCGCAAGCCGCAGGCGGCGATCGACGAGCTGCACGCCGACCTGCATGCCTCCATCGAGATCGACGGGCCGACGGACTTCGCCGCCCTCGTCTGCGCCGCCCAGCTGCTCGAGACGCGTTACGTGATGGCGCACCTCCGCGGGTTCGGCGACCGCGAACGCACCCTCGACTACACCGACATCGTCGAACTCTTCGAGAACCTGGACGCGGCGCTAGAGGCGCTCGCGGCCGGGCGGACCGGGATCATCGCGTTCTACCCCGGATCCGGCGCCGAGTATCCCGTCTTCGAGTGCGTCGCAGACGAAGTCCGGCTGTTCAGGGTGCCCTGGCTCGACGCGGAACGGCTCGACCGGTCCCGGCCGCTGCCCGAGGACCTCAAGGCCGCCCCGAGCGCGACGTCCGGGCGGGCGCAGCTCATCGGCCATCTCGAGGAACTGCGCGGCTCCTTCGCGCGGTCGGCCGTCGCGCACGATCCCCGTCTCGCGCAGTACGACCCGATCCGCCGCTGGCTGGCCGCCCGCGGATCCGACGAGTAGAGGAAGCGCATGTCGATCGGTCTTCGCGTCGTCGAATACGAACCCGACTGGCCGCGGCAGGCGGCCGCGATGATCGGCGCTCTCGATGCCGCCGCGCCCGGCCTGTTCGCCGCGATCGAGCACATCGGGTCGACGGCGGTGCCCGGGCTGGCGGCCAAGCCGATCATCGACCTGATGGCCGCCGTGCCGGAACTCGATGCGGTGCCGCCGCATGAGGCGGCGCTGGCCGGGCTCGGGTTCTTGCCGCACGACAACGGGATGCGCGATCGTGCGCTGTTCGTGCGCGCGGACGACGGGGTCCGCACCCACATCCTGCACGTGGTCACCGAGGCGAGCTGGCCGGCGCGGAACCAGCGGCTGCTGCGGGACTTCCTGCGCGCCAATCCGGAGGACGCGGACCGGTACGCCCGGCTCAAGCGCGGGATCGTCGCCGCGGGCATCGGGCCGGGCGAGTACGCGCGGGCGAAGACGGCGCTGGTGCAGGAGTTGACGGACAAGGCCCGCGCTGAGGTCGGGCTGGCGCCGGTGCCGGTCTGGGAGAAGGGGTAGCCGGCAATCCAGTTGCCGGGGCACCGGGGACGGCTTAGCCTGCGGTGATGTGGAAACCCATGATCGACGCCGCAGTGGTCCGCGAGCGGATCGCCGGGGAGATCGGCCCGGTCGCCGCGTGGGAGGCCGTCACCGAGGGGGAGAACTCGCAGGCTTACCGGGCCGTCGCCGACGGCCGCGACATCGTTGTGCGCGTGAACCTCCGGCGGGAGGGCTTCGACCTGGACGCTTGGGCGAGCCGGCTCGACCACGGCATCAGGGTTCCTGACGTGCTCGCGATCGGCGCGCTCGACGGGGCTTGGTTCTGCGTGAGCACTCGCCTGGCCGGGTCGCGGCTCTGCGACCTGGACCTGCCTGCGGCTGAGGCCGCCGCGCCCGCCGTTGCCGAGACCCTGCGCCGCATCCACGACGTCCCCGTGGCCGCCGGAGGCTACGGCGGGATCGATCCGGTCACCGGCAGCGGCCGCGCCCCGTCGTGGGCGAGCGCCGTCGCATGGGGTGTGCCCGAGTCCTGGTCCGAGATCGCCGATCAGGCCGATCGGGCATTCCTGGAGGAGCTCGCGGCATCGGTGCTGGCCGAGGTGCGGACGCTTCCGGACTTCGACCGGCTGCTGCACGGCGACTTCACCGGCGACAACCTGATCGTCGGCGAGGACGGCGGGATCGGCGTCATCGACTGGGAGACCGCGATGGTCGGCGACCCGCTGTGGGACGTGGCCTACCAGTTGTTCTGGAGCCGGGTCATGGCGAACATGGTCCCGCAGGCGCGCGCGGCGGCCGCGGGCGCGACTCTTGAAGGCCTCGACCGCATCCGCTGCTACATGCTGGTCACCGGCCTGCGGTCGGCGTCGTTCTATCTCGGCCAGACCCGCACGCCCGCGCTCGATCTGATGATCGACATGCTGCGGGGCATGCCGAAAGCCCCCGCAACGGTCGCGGACTTCCTGCCCGATGCCGCATAAGCCGCCGCAAGACGTCCTCGCCGCGTTCGCCGCCGCCGGCGAGCCGCGGCTGCTCGACGGCGGCCAAGGCGAGACCTGGCGGGTCGGCGGCATCGTCCTCAAACCGGCGGGCCTGGCGGCGGAGGTCCGTTGGCGGGCTTCGGTGCTCGACGCGCTGCCCGACACCGACCGGGTCCGCTTCGCCCGGCCGTTGCGCGCGGCCTCCGGCGACTGGCTGCACGAGGGCTGGGAGGCCTGGCACCACCTGCCCGGGCGCACCGATCCGAGGCGCTGCGACGACGCCGTCGAAGCCGGTGCGGCGTTCCACGGACTGCTCGCGGACGTGCCGCGCCCGAACTTCCTGGCCGTCCGGGACAACTGGTGGAGCCGCGCCGACCGCGTCTCCTGGGACCTGGACGCCGTCGTGCGGGCGCCCGCCCTGCGACGGCTGACGGCGGCCAGGGTGCCGGTTTCGGTCAGGGAGCAGCTGGTGCACGGCGACCTGCTCGGCAACGTCCTCTACGAGCCGGGCCTGCCTCCGGCGATCATCGACTGGGCGCCGTACTGGCGCCCGACGTCCTGGGCGGCGGCGGTGGCCGTGGTCGACGCGTTGTGCTGGCACGGCGGCGACGCGGCGCTGGTCGAACGTTGGGCCCATCTCGCCGCGTGGCCGCAGATGCTGCTGCGCGCCTTGCTGTACCGCATGCTCACCGACCTGGAGGCCGCCCGATCACGCGGCGAGGGCTGGGAGCCGCATCCGGCGTACGGGCCGGTCGCGGCGTTGGTCCTCGGTCGGATCGAAGGCGCTCAGTAGCGGCTCCAGGAGCACTCGACCCTGTCGAACCGGCGGGCCGCGAGGACCTCGCGGCCGATGGTCCACTCGAAGGCGCCGCAGTCGCCCCAGGTCATGCCTCGCCCGGGTCGTAGTCCCTGCGGGCCAAGCGGATAGGCAAGTCGAACGCCGCCGGGTCAGGGCGCGCGACAGGTCGGGTATCTGCGCGTTCGGCGCGCGCGGGGCCTCCCCGGCGACCGAAGCGGCCACCGGCGAACCGCCGTCGGCGCGCCGCAGTCCGATCGAATCCCGCCACGGCGCCCGCCGCTCGCCAAGCGTCTCCATCCCCGCGTTCCCCATCCCCGACCAGCCCATCCGCATGCCGGGGTCGCCTTGGCCGCGTTCGGCTATGGACGGGGGACTGTAAGCTCCCGGCGCATGAGCGATGCCACCGTCTTGTTGGAGACCGTCCCTGGAAGCGGGGCTGCGAAGCCGCGTCCCTGGTACCGGTGGCGGTGGCTGCGGGTGCTGTCGTGGGTCGGGACGGCCGGTGCGGTGGTGTACGCGCTGGTGCGGCTGCTGGGGTTGGAGACCGGGTTCTTCCTGGTGACGACGGTGGCGTTCGTGCCGTACTTCGTGGTCGCCGCGCTCGTCGGGGCGGGGATGCAGGCGGCGATCCGGCACTGGCTCGCCGCGGGGGTCACCGCGGCCGCCGCGGTCGGGCTCGCGGTGGTGCTCGTGCCGCGGGTCGTGGCCGACGAGCAGCCGCAGGCCGCCGGCGGGGCGGAGCTGACGGTGATGTCGGTGAACCTGTATGTGGGGAACGCGGACTTCGACGCGATCATGGCGATGATCGAAGAGCACCAGCCCGACCTGCTGAGCGTCCAGGAACTCACCCCCGGCGCGCCCGACGCGTTCGCCGAGCGGGGCCTGGACGAGATGATGCCGTACTCGATCCTCGAACCGGACGACCTCGCGGTCGGGACCGGCCTGTACTCGCGGTACCCGCTCGAGCGGATCGAGACGGTCGGGCGCGACGCGATCTTCTACCAGATCGCCGCCGAGATCGACCTGCCCGAGGGCACCGACATCCGCTTCATGGCCGCGCACCCGGCCGCGCCCGCCTCCGCCGAGCGGATCCCGTTGTGGGAGGAGGACTACGAGCAGCTGCCGCGCCCTGACGGCGGCCTGCCGTGGGTGCTCGCCGGGGACTTCAACGCCACGATCGACCACCAGAACATGCGAGAACTGCTCGACTCGGGGTACACGGACGCCGCCGAGGCCATGGGGGAAGGACTCGACGCCACCTGGCAGCCGACCGAGGGCTACCTGAACGGCCTGGTCAAGATCCCCGCCGTCACCCTCGACCATGTGATCGCCGAGGAAGGCATCGAAGTGCTCGACTGGGAAGTGCTCGACAAGCGCAACAGCGACCACGCCCCGATCGTGGCCCGCCTGCGGCTCCCCGCCGCCTGATCCGCGAGAAAGTTTTCCCGGCAAGCGATGAATCCCCGCGGGGCGCCTCGTCATAGTGAGTGAGAGCAACAAGAATTCACTACTGAAAGGCCAGTCACATGCGTCAGCTCATCATCACCGCGTTCGTGTCCCTCGACGGCGTCATGGAGGCCCCCGGCGGCGAGGCCGGGTACCGCAACACCGGCTGGACCTTCAAGGACATCGAGTTCGTGCCCGAGGCCTACGAGCTCAAGGAGCGCGAGCAGAACGAGGCCGGGGCGCTGCTGCTGGGCCGCCGCTCCTACGAGGCGTTCGCGCCCGTGTGGCCGACGATGGTCGACGAGTTCGCCGGCTACAACTCCATGCCCCGCTACGTCGTCTCCACCACCCTCGAGCACGACGACGAGCGCTGGCCGGCCACGATCCTCCGCTCGCTCGACGACGTCGCCGCGCTCAAGGAGACCGAAGGCGGCCCGATCTCGGTGCACGGCAGCGCGACCCTCGGGCAGAGCCTCGCGGACGCCGGGCTCGTCGACCGCTACCACCTGCTGGTCTTCCCGAAGCTCCTCGGCGCGGGCAAGCGCCTGTTCAGCACCACCGACAAGGATGCGACCCTGCTGAACCTGGTCGAGCACGAGGTCTACAAGAACGGCATCCAGAAGCAGGTCTTCGACGTCGTCAAGTAGTGGGCAGTCTTCATGGGCCGGAAGCGATTCCGGCCCATAATGCTGCTCAGTCCTCGACGCGGTGGTCCTTCGGGAGCACCGACCGCGCGCACGGCAGCTCGGCCCCGCTGATCAGCTCGGTCTTGCGCTCGCCGTCGGGGACGAAGCCGTACCGCGTGTAGAAGCGGCGGCTGATCTCGTTGCCCTCGAGCTCCCACACCCGCACCGGCCAGAGCCCCTGCTCGGCGAGCCACCGCTCGCCTTCGCGCATGAGGGCGCGGCCCGCACCGCGGCTCCAGTGGTCGGGGTGGACGTAGAGCATCCGCACTTCGCCGGGGGTGCCGGGCCCGGCCTCCTCCTCGGTCGCCTCCGTGTGGTCCCAGGTGAAGACCGCGAAGCCGATGACGTACGGGCCCTTCTCGGCCACGAGGGTGAGTTCGAGGTCGGGACGGTCGGCGAGGCGGCGCACGTAGCGTTCGGAGGCCACTTCGGGGAGCCCGGCGAGCACGTCGGCGTCGATCAGGCCGGCGTAGGCCGCTCGCCATGCCGCGGTGCGGATTTGAACCATCTCATCGGCGTCTGCGGGGGTTGCCGTTCGGATCTTCATGTCTACCAACCGTGCCTGAAGGTCCACAAGAAAGCAACCATTGACGCGCGCCGAATTGCCGGAGCAACCCGCCTGTGCAAGAAACGTCTAGTTGCATTGCCCTGTGAGGTTGGGAACGCGGGCGGCGGGTGATTGGCCTCCGAGTGCGGTGTGGCCGCGGTGGTGGTTATACCAGTGCAGCCATGCCGGGAGGGCGTCGCGGCGCTCGCTTTCTGACCGGTAGGGGCGGGCGTAGGCCCATTCGTCGGCCAGGGTGCGGTGGAAGCGTTCGGCTTTCCCGTTGGCCTGGGGTCGGTATGGACGGATCCGCTTGTGCTTGATGTCGACGTCGGCCAGTAGGTCTCGCCACAGGTGCGAGCGGTGGCCGGGGCCGTTGCCGGTCAGGATCCGCTCGACACCGATGGCCCGGACGTGTTCCAGGGCGCGGGCCATGAAACTGGTCGCGGTCTCCTTGGTCTCGTCGGGCAGGATCTCGGTGCGGGCGGTGCGGGAGTGATCGTCCAAGGCCGTGTGCAGGTAGGCGCAGCCGAGCTTGGATGCAGTGATCATCCCGACCTGGCCAAAAGGCTGAGGGGTCACCAGTCACGGCCTTCACCGGAAAAGGGCCCGGCAGGTTGTCCCGCCGGGCCCTGTACTCCTACTTCAGGCCGAAGGACCGGATCGTGGTCTGCTCGACCTCGGTTCCGGCATCGTCGGTCGCGGTGAAGCGGGTCGAGGCGAACTCGGCGCCTTCAGGGTGTTCGAGGGTCGCGGTCGCGGTGCAGCCGTCGAAGTCGAGCGGGACGTCGGTCCAGGAGACGCCGTCGTCGTAGGAGACCTGGAAGGTCATCGACTCGGCGGTGACCGGTGCCGCGTGCCGTGCGACGGCCAGGTCGAGGCTGATCTCGAGCGGTTCAGCGGCGACCGCGTAGCCGCGTTCGACGCCTTCGGAGCGCATCGCCACGACCGGCAGCGACGGCCGCGACTCCTCACCGTCGGCCAGCGCAGTGGGGTCGAGGTCGAACGACCAGGCCAAGGTGTTGCTCGTGCCGAACGGCACCGTGTCGGTGCCGCGGGTCGACTCGGAGGTCAGCGTGTAGCGGCCGGCCTCGGTGAGCGCGGCGTCAACGACCAGTGCCGAACCGGCGCCGTCGAACTCGCCCAGCACTTCGCCGTCGAGGCTGAGTTCGGCGGTGCCGCTGTAGCCGATGAGCTTGACGTTCTCGCCGTTGTAGCCCACGGCCGGGAAGAGGTATGTCGTCGCGGCGGGGTCGCCGCCGTAGAGGACCATCTCGGGGGCCCCGGCGCCGAACAGGCCGTGGCCCTTGGTGACAGCGGTGTCGCCTGTTTCGAGCACGGCACCGGTGTAGGTGTCGGAGAAGCCGTCGATCATTATGCCTTCGGCGTTGAAGACGCCGAACTCGTTGTAGCCGTTCCACTCGACCTCGGGTCCGGCGCTGCGGTAGTTGGTGCGTGTCGAAGGCGCTTCAGTGGGGATCCCCAGGCACCAGCCGCCGTTCACCGAGCCGGTCGGGTTGCCCGAGTCGCAGGTCGTGCCCGACAGGTCGGCGCCGAAGCTGTTGTAGGTGGTCTTCTCTACCGCGAGTTCGTCATCCGAGACGTAGAACGACAGATCCTCGGGGTAGCCGCCGATCTCGCCGAACGCGAGGTTGTACAGGTACGGCTCCTCAGCGTCCGCGGGGCTCGACAGCAGCGGCTGGTAGATGAAGTCGAGTACTGGTCCTTCGGGCATCTCGGGTTCGGGCAGCACGTAGACGTCGGTGTCCGGCCCGGGGAAGGCCGTGATCCCGGAGCCGGTCCCTTCGGCCTGGGACGCGCCCTGGAATCCGACGCCGAGGATCGCGCTGTCGACGACGGCGTCCGGCTGGTCGACATCGACGGTGACCGGCGAGGCGTCGGCGCCGTTGAACTCGGTCTTGACGGGCTTGTTCCCGAGGGTCACTGCGGTGATCCCCATGACGAGTTCGGTCTGCGAGCCGTCGGCGTCCTCGTTCCAGACCTCGCCGAACACGAGATACTCGCCCTTGGGCAGCTCCGCTGTCGCGACGCCCTTTTCGTCGAACGAGAAGTACCCCTCTTCGCCGGTGGCGGCGTTATAGGCGCCGATGAGGTTCCCGTCAGGGACCTCCCCCGAGATGTCGGCGATGGCGACTGTGAGCTTCTGCGTGTCGCCCTTGGCGGCCATCTCGCTCCCGGCCGGCACGAGGCCGTCGTAGTCGCGGGCATCGAGTTCGGCCGCAGGGACGGCGGCTGCGGCGGTGTGGCCGCCTTCCAGCAACTGCGACACGTTGTACCGCCGCGCGTCCTCCTCTCCGAAGCGGATCGCCTCCACCTTGTCGGAAGGGAACACGATCCGGTCCCCCGAAGGCGTGGTGAGCGCCAAGAAGTGGACGTCCTCCCGGCCCGCGGCCGGTGCAACACCGGTGACGCCGTTGGGCGCCACGGTCACCCGGTCGCCGGTTGGAAGGACGACGGTGCCCACGGCCGCCGACGACACCGGCACCGCCTCGGCCGCCGCCGGCGGCCCGGACTCGTTCGCATTCGCGTTCGCCAACGGAATCACGGCCATCCCTGCCACCGCGAACCCACCGACGGCCGCCGCCGCCATGCTCTTTCGTCTCCGCATGGAGAGTCTCCTCTGAATTGGAAGGACCAGAAGGCGCGCACCGACCAGGAGACGCGGCAGACGACGAGAACGGTTGCGCCGACCTCACGGAAATTGTTCGCACCAAGAACATGGCGAGCAGGTAGGTGTGGCGGCGGCGAGGTGTCCGTCGGGTACGCGGCCGAGGAGCGCCGCCGCCCGGCCGGAGCCCGCTGGCCCGCAACGTTTGCTACGAGCAGTACCCGTCGGCCCGGCGATATCCGAGACCGCCCGGCCGCTCAGCGCGGCCGGGCACGACGGACCTCAGGACAGGCCCTGGTCGACGGGCGATTCCAGGAGCCGCAGGGTCCGGGCGGTGGCATCCACCTCGGCTCGCGTGCCGATGGGCATCGGCAGGTTGGGGCCGGTATGTCCGAAGTCGACACCCGCGAGGACGGGGAAGCGGTAGTCGCCGAGCACGTCGAGGACGACGTCCCGCACCGAGACCGGTCCGCCAGGGGCTCCATCGGGGATCGCGACGTCGAGCGGGATGCCCACCACCATGGCGCTGACGCGGTCGAAGACGCCCTGCATGCGCAGCACGTGGAGCTGGTTCCAGACGTGGCCGAGGTTGCGGCCCACGTCCTCCCAAAAGAACACCGCGCCGTCCCAGGTCTCGGGCGCGAACGCGTACGGCGAGGCCTGCACATTGATGATCCGGTCGAGCAGGCCCCCGACGAGCCGGCCCGCGGCCTTGCCGGGCTTCCAGGTCTCCCAGGCGTTCTCGGCCGGGAGGCTCACGTCGTCGATCTTGCCGGTGAGCAGGCCGAAGACGAGGTCGCGGATCGCGGCGTGGCGCTCGGGGGACTGGGGCCAGTGGACGCCGCTGAAGCCGTGAGCGAGGTCGGCGTGGAAGCCGACGAGTCCGGTCTGGGAGTGCAGGGCCAGGTGGAGGGCGGTGATGTCGCTGTAGCCCAGGAGTGGCTTGGGGTCGCGGCGGACGGCGTCGTAGTCGATGCGGTCGAGGTAGGCGGTGGTGCCGTTGCCGCCGTTGAAGGCGATGATCGCGCGGACCTCGGGGTCGACGAGGAGCCCGTTGAGCTCGGCCGCCTGGACCTCGGGCGCGGCCGCGCGCCAGAAGTGGTGGTCGCCGGATTCGACGAGGGGCGTCACGCGGGCGCGGAAGCCGAGGTCTTCGATGACGGCGACCGCCGCGCGCAGCTCGTGGTGCCGCTCGAGCGGAGCGGGACCGGACGGAGCCGCGATCGCGACCGTGTCGCCGGGCTCCAATCGCTTGGGACGCAGGGGTTCCATGAAGACAATGCCTCCTTCGTGGGGAACGGGGCCGCCCACAGCCTACGGCTGGGGCGGCCCCGGTGCAATCCTTGAGTGAAAGCGTTATCGCACCGGCAGGGCGGGCTCGATGACCTCGTGCGAGCCGTCCAGCACCGGGTTCGCCTTGCGGGCCTTGCGGACCGTGAGCGCGATACCGGCGGCCGCGACGAGCACCGAGGCCGCGAAACCGGCGAGCGTCGCCGCGTCGGGGGCGACGAACGACTGGCCGCGCACCGCCTGCACCGCCGTCGTGGCGAAGACCCCCAGGTAGCCGACGGAGAGCCAGCGCACGATCGCGGCGCGGAAGCGCTCGTCCCGCATCCAGGCGCGGCGGGCCGCGACGAAGCCCAAGAGCATCGCGACGCCGATGAGGACATGGATGCCGTGCAGGCCGATGAAGTGGGGGACGCGCATGTCGCCGCCGGTGGTCGACCAGCCGGTGAGGAACATGCCGTTGCCGTCCAGGTCGCCGACGCCGTGCCCGGCGTTGAGGACGACCTCGTCGCCGTTGGCGTCCACCGCCGTGCGCTCGCCCTGGCCGCCGACGGTGACGATGAAGAACGCGGCGAACATGCCGAGGGTCGAGAGCAGCAGGCCCCAGCGGACGACCGCGGTGACGGCCTTGTCGCCGATGCGCTGGAACAGCACGATCACGGCGATCACCAGGTTGGCCATGAACATGACCGGCACGAACTGGAAGGCGAGCTGCACGACCTGGTTGAACGGGTCCTCGGAGGTGTTGAAGTGGCTGTAGGTGCCCATCGCGGCGGCCGCGACGATGACGCCGACCTCGGCCGCGCTGATGACGGCGAAGAGCGTGCCGAAGGCCCAGCCGGTGCGGCGGAGCTTCGTCATGTGGGAGAGGAGCCAGGCGAGGCTCAGGCAGTAGGTGGCGAAGGAGAAGCCGAACTTGAAGGCCTTGATCCAGACGCTCTCGCCGTTGATGAGGCGGTCGTCGAAGGGGATCGCGGCGAGGGAGGCGAGGGCGACGACGCCGCAGGCGATGCCGAGGACGAGGAGCGGGCGGTGCCAACGGCGGCCGCCCTGGGTGAGGGCGAGGCCTGACGCGGCGGCCTGTTCGGTGAGGGAGGCGCTGCGGTGGCGGGCGGCGGCGGGGGTCTTGTTCATGGCTATGACGTTATGGCGATCCGCGTTGCGGCACATTGACGTTGGCCGCCGAATAAAAGGTGGGGCCAGCCTTACCTCCGGCGCTACGCTGCGGCGATGGGAATCGTGTACATAGTGCAGCACGGCGAGAAGGAGCGGGTCCCGGGCGATCCGGGCCTGACGGCGCGCGGGCGGGAGCAGGCGGCGCTGGCCGCGGCGTGGCTGCGGGACAAGGGACTCAGGGCGGTGTACGCGAGCCCGCTGGCGCGGGCGCGGCAGACCGCGGAAGCGGTCGCGGCGGTGGCGGGCCTGCCGGTGCTGGTCGATGCGCGGGTGGCGGAGCGGATGAACTGGGACGGGAGCGTGCCGCTCGAGCGGTTCGCCGAGGACTGGGCACGGGCCAGCGCGGACCGGGATTTCGTTCCGGTGGTGGGCGACTCGTCGCGGGCGGCGGGGGCGCGGTTCAGGGAGTTCCTGGAGGAGCGCGGCGGCGACGAGCCGATCGCGGTGGCGTGCCATGGCGGGGTGACGGTGGACCTGCTGCGGACGCTCGTCGGGGACGCGGCGGTGCCGGAGGCGCTGCTCGCGGACGGTGTGCCGTCGGGGGCGATCACGGTGATCGACGGCCTGCGCCCGGTGTCGATCGCCTCCACGGGCCACCTCGATGGCCTGGAGACCGGGCACCGGCCCGGGTGAGGCCGCGGCGAACCCGTTTCGCCACAGCCGTCCGCTCACCCTCCCCCTCTCTCCATGATGCGGCGGTTGTAGGCGCTGCCGGGTGATCCAGCGGTTGGCGCCGCAGCCTGGTCGGCCGGGGAACCGTCGGCCGGAGGGCCTCTCTGCCGCTGTCGTGCCTCGCACCGGTGCCCGGATCGGCGTATCTCCCCTGGGCACGGCACTGCCGGTGTACCGGCGCTGCATGCTTACTCCGCACGCCTCTCACCGGTGTGTCCCCAGGCGATTCGCCTTGCTGCGGCGATCCGTCCCGAGAGCGCACTGCGGCACCTCGGCGGGTCGTGCTTCCCTTGCACACCATGATGACGCCGGTGCGCGAGGGCCTGTTCGCCGTGCGCGTGCGGCGGTGCGAGCCCGGGTCCTCGATTGCCCGGCCGAGCAGTGCCCTACGCGCGCTGGCGGTCTCACTGGTCTTGCCGTGGTGTGCCTCGTTCAAAGCACT
>NZ_JBFAMQ010000021.1:0-54112 GCF_040674615.1 Glycomyces sp. NPDC049804 | reverse complement strand
CCCCAGCCGAGCGCCTTGCTAAGCTCCTGGCCGAAAGCAACATCTAACAGCAGTGTTGCCACCACCCCTAGAATCCGCCATTCGCCCCGGGCCTTCGCGGTCGCTGTGTTTACACACCCACGGTGCCGTGATTCTGGTTCACGGTCCGTCGCCTTCGCAGGCTCAGGCGCCGACCGTGCTGCGCTTTTTGTTCACGGTCCGTCGCCTTTGCAGGCTCGGGCGCCGACCGTGCTGCGCTTTTTGTTCACGGTCCGTCGCCTTCGCAAGCTCAGGCGCCGACCGTGCTGCGCTTTTTGTTCACGGCTCGTCGCCTTCGCAAGCTCAGGCGCCGACCGTGAAACCGACGGACCGCACGTTGGTCGCGGCGACCTCGACGTAGGCGATCTTCTCCACGGGGATGAACACCTGCCGGCCCTTGTCGTCTTCGAGACGGAGGACGCCGCCGTTCGTCACGGCCTGCTCGATCGTCTCGGACAGGTCCTTCGGCGACAGCTTGCTCTCCAACACCAGTTCGCGTGGGGCGTACTGGACACCGATCTTGACCTCCACGGGCCCTCCTCAATCGAAATACTGTGACGTCTCGGTGGCAAGACTACTCGCGGGCGCCGCCCGGGACCGGCGCGGCGCAGTGCGCCGAGAGCGAACGCGGCCGCGAAACGGACGTGGCGAGGCTCACGTGAGTTGCTTTGAAGGCGCTTCGGCTACCGGAGCTCTCCGCATTTTCGGGGGTGCTGCGTCGTTGCGCTCGGCTTCGCCTTCGCGCGGGGGCGCTGCTTTCCTTTACCCGTGCTCGGCTTCGCCTTCGCGCGGGGGCGCTGCTTTCCTTTACCCGTGCTCGGCTTCGCCTTCGCGCGGGAAGTGGGAGATCCCGCGCCAGGCCAGGGTGCTCATGAGCTGGATGGCCTCGTCCTTGGGGATGGCGCGGCCGGAGGCGATCCACTTCCGGGCGGAGATCTCGGCGATGCCGAGCAGGCCGGTGGCGAGGAGTTCGGCGCGGGCCTTGTCGACGTGGGTGTCGCCCATGATCGTCTCGGCCATGGCGGCCACGCAGTCGGCCTCCATCTTCAGGACCCGCTCGGCGACTTCGGGGTCGTTGCGCTGGTCGGATTCGAACACCAGGCGGAACGCCTCTCCCTGCGCGTCCACGAACTCGAAGTAGGCGCGCATGGCGCGGTTGACGCGCTCCTTGTTGTCCTCAGTGGACGAAAGGGCGTCGCGCACCTGTCCGACGAGTTCGGCCGCGCGGCCGTCGAGGAGCGCCAGGTACAGCTCGAGTTTCGACGTGAAGTGCTGGTACAGCACGGGCTTCGAGACGCCGGCGTTCTCGGCGATGTCGTCCATGGAGGTGCTGTGGTAGCCCTTCGACACGAAGACGTCCTGGGCGGCTCGCAGCAGCTGCGCCCGGCGTTCGCTCCTGGGCAGTCGGACCCGGCCCTCACCAGCGCTGTTCACCACGGCACCTCTCCTCGGCACATGTCGGCCATCCGTCAGTAGCCCGCTCTTGCGACCTGAACGAAGTTTACGGAAACCTGAATACAGTCTCCCAGCGTACGGGGGCGACAAACGCGGGTTCGAGTCACTGGGCACGCCACGGTACCTTGAGGGCGGGAATATGAAGGAGTTGTCTAGTGGTGTATGACCAGAACCGTCCGGATGAGCCGCAGCGTCCGAGCGGGGAGGAACGGGCCGCCCGCAGGCGCATCGGCAGGTCCTGGGGACCGCCGGCCGAGGAGGCTCCCGAGCCCGCCGAGGAGTCGCGGCAGGGGATGGGCCAGGCGCCCGAGCAGTACCGGTTCGACCCGGATCGGGGACGCCGCCACCGCTACAGCGAGGACCCCACCGGGCAGGTGCCGAACGTGCCCGTGGAGATCGCCGAGACCGGCCCGATGGTCCCGGCCACCCGCCGCCCTTCGCCCGGCGAGCAGTTCGAGCCGATCCCGCCCGCCCCGCAGCATTCCCAAGCGCCCCAAAGCTTTCCGGGCGACCAGCAGCAGCCCCAGCAGTCGCCGTTCGCGCCGCCCGGCGCGGACCAGCAGTACAGTGCGCCGCCCGGCGCGGACCAGCAGTACAGTGCGCCGCCCGGCGCGGACCAGCAGTACAGTGCGCCGCCCGGCGCGGACCAGCATTACAACGCGCCCCCCGGTCCCGACCAGCAGTACAGTGCGCCGCAGCCTGATCAGCAGTACAGCGCCCCTACCGCGCAGGATCAGGGCATGCCGCAGCAGCACCCCGGCTACAGCGCCCCGCCGCTGCCCGGCGACTACGCCGCCCCGCAGCAGCACCCCAACCAGGCTGCGCCGCAACCGAACCAGGAATTCAACGCGCCGCCCGGCATGAACCAGGAGTACGCGCCGCCCGGACCGAACCAGGAGTTCGCCGCCCCCAGCGCCAACGGCTCCGCCCCGGCCCAGGAGCAGCACGCGCTGCCCGCGCAGGACCCGAACGCTCCCGCACAGCAGTTCTACAGCGCCCCCCGCCAGATGCCGCCGAGCGCGCCGCCCGCGAACCCGCAGTTCGGCCCGCCCCAGGAGTTCGGCGTGCAGCCGGGCCAGCAGCAGGACTTCAGCGCCCCGCAGGAGTACCTCGCGCCCCCGAGCGCGAACGGCGCCGCCTCCGCGCAGGAGTACAGCGCCGCGCCCGCCACCCCGCAGGAGGCCCCGGCGCCTGAGGCGCCGCAGGAGCCGACCGCGCCGCCGCCGGTCCGCACCCCCGCGCCGCAGCAGCACACCGGCCCGATCGAGCTCCCGCAGCAGGCCGCGCCCCCCGCGCCGAGCGCGCCCACACCGCACGCGATCCCCAACGCGGAGCAGCAGACCGAGCAGTTCCCGATCGTGCAGCCCCCGGCGCCGGTCACCGAGGTCTCGCCCGCGGCGGTCCCCAGTCCGCCCGTCACCGAGCAGGCCCCGCTGCGCACGGCCCCGGCGAACCGCCCGCCGCTCGCCGAGCCCACGCCTCCCGCGACAGTAGAGAAAGACGTGAACGACCCCGAATCCGCGCGCCTCGTCGACGCCGTGCGCCAGGTCCCCGGCGTCCGCGACGCCTTCCACGTGACCGCCCCCGACGGGAACTCCAGCCTCCGCCTCGAACTCGAGGAGGGCGTCGACCCCGACGAGGTCCACGCGGTCGTCTCGGCCGTCGTCGCCGAGCAGCGCGCGGTCGAGCCCGGCCCCCAGACCGCCGACGAGCCGGAGGTCCACGACCAGGTCGAGTCCCCGTCCTCCGAGATCGAGGTCGCGAAGGTCGGCCCGGTCGAGCTGCGCCGCGTCGACATCGAGTCCGCCGGGCTCGAAGCCGAGGTCAGCGTGACCCTCGCGCTCGGCGACGTCGAGTCCACGGGCAAGGTCGCGGTCCCGCCGATCGACTGGCACATCCAGCACGCCGCCGCCGCGGCCACCGTCGAGGCCCTGCGCCCGCGCCTCGGCGCGAACGACGTCCGCGTCGAGGTCGAGCACGCCTCGATCGTCCCCACCGGGCCGGTGAAGACCGCCGTCGTCGTCATCCTCTGGCTCGACGGCCGCTCCGTGCGCCGCCTCTCGGGCGCCTCCGTGGTAACCGCCGAGCGCTCCCGCGCGGTGGTTTCGGCTACATTGGGCGCGCTGGCCGGTGAAGTGACACACTAGGTCCCATGAAACGGGCACGGCTTGCCGAGGTCGGAGAGATTCGCACTCCGGCCCGTCCGCACCCGCCGTTCCCGGGCATGGAGCACCAGCTCAGCCGCCGCCGGCTGTTCATCAGGCACACGCCGCCGACCGCGCGGGGCGCCGAGCCCGCCGTGTTCGTGCACGGGCTCGGCGGATCCTCGCAGAACTGGACGGACCTCGCGGACGCGCTCTCCGACCACCTCTCGGTCGACGCGATCGACCTGCCCGGGTTCGGGCACTCGGCCCCGGCCCCGCGCGTCACGGTCCCGCTCCTGGCGCAGGACGTGGCCGCGTGGATCGTCGAGTCCGGCCGCGCCCCCGTGCACCTGGCGGGGCACTCGCTCGGCGGGGCCGTCTCGGTCTACCTGGCCGCGACCCGCCCGAACCTGGTGCGCACGCTGACGCTCGTGTCGCCCGCGATGCCGTTCGCGAACCCGCGCCGCTCGCACCAGGCGCGGTACGTAGCGATGCTCGCGGTCCCGCGCATGGCGTGGTTCGCCGACCGGGCGATGAGGGGGCGCACGCCCGAGCAGGTCGTGGACGACATCGTCCTCGGCACCTGGGCCGACCCGGATCTGATCCACCCGCAGCGCCGCCGCGAGGCGATCGCCGAGGCCCGCCGCCGCCTCTCCGTCCCGTGGAACTCCCGCGCCTACATCCAGACCTACCGGGGCCTCATGGCCTCGTTCTTCCAGGCGTTCGTGCCGGGCACGCACTCGCTGTGGCGCCTCGCCAGGCACATCGAGTGCCCGACCCTGGTCGTGTGGGGCAAGCAGGACCGGGTCATCGACGTGCGCCAGGCCCCGCCCGCGGCCCTCGCGATCCCCGACTCGCGGCTGCTCATCCTCGACCAGACCGGCCATGTGGCGATGATGGAGCGCCCGCAGGCCGTGGCCCGCGCGATGGCGGCGATGTTCGAGGAGGCCCGGCAACCGTTGGACCCCACTGATAACGCTATGTCCGTATTGTGAACAAGAACCGCGCCACAGGAGACTCAGGTGTCGGCCCCCCGGAGCTCCGTCTGACTTAGACTCGCGGGGTGACTGAGGGACGGCTGGATCGCAAGCGCAGGCTTCGCAGGCGGCGCCGTCTCGTGTTCCTCTCGATCCTCGTCCTCATGGCGAGCGCCGGACTCTACTTCGCCTTCGGCGTCGGCGGTTCCGAGAAACCCCAGGCCCTGGACGAGGAGGAGCCGGTCGCCTCCCCGACCACGATCGCCGACCCCACCTCCCCTGAGCCCACCGCCCCCTCGCCCAGCCCCGAAACCCCGGTCACCCCGCTCTACTTCTCCGGCACCGGCACCTGGACCTACGCCCAACCCGTGAACAACGCGGTCGTCGGCGACTCGGGGACCCTCCTGCAGTACGACGTTGCCGTCGAGAACGGCCTCGAGCTCGACGCCGCCGAATTCGGCGCGTTCGTCAACGCCACCCTCGCCGACCCCCGGTCCTGGACCGCCGGAGGCGCATGGCGGTTCGAGCAGGTGCCCCAGGGCGCCGGCGCCGACTTCACGGTCTACCTCGCCAGCCCCGAGCAGCGCGCCTACCTGTGCGGCTCGCAGAACACGACGGTCTCGTGCCGCAACGGCGACAACGTCGTCATCAACTCGGCCCGCTGGATCACCGGCGTCGAGCACTGGGACGGCACCCTCGAGACCTACCGCCAGTACGCCGTGAACCACGAAGTCGGCCACCGGCTCGGCCACGGCCACGAGGTCTGCCCCTCCGAGGGCGAGCTCTCCCCGGTGATGGCCCAGCAGACCTACCAGCTCGCCGGCTGCGTCGGCAACGCCTGGCCCTACCCCGACGGCACGACCTACGTCTCCGGTCCCGCGGGCGACTACAACGGCCCCGACCTCCCGCCGGACGACTTCGTCGACCAGTAGCGTTCCGCCATATGGGACCAGCTGTCCCATGCGCGTGAAGAACCGCACACTGGGCTTCCCGGTGGAATATCCAGCCCGTGGACATGCATTATTGACCATATGAGTTTGCCGCCGCTGGTCGAACCAGCCTCTGAGCTGTCGGTCGACGAGGTGCGCCGCTATTCGCGCCACCTCATCATCCCCGACGTCGCCATGGACGGTCAGAAACGACTCAAGAACGCCAAAGTGCTCTGTGTGGGCGCGGGCGGCCTCGGGTCCCCCGCCCTGATGTACCTGGCCGCAGCCGGGGTCGGCACGATCGGCATCGCCGAGTTCGACACGGTCGACGAGTCGAACCTGCAGCGCCAGATCATCCACGGCCAGTCCGACATCGGCCGCCCCAAGTCCGAGTCGGCCGCCGCCTCGGTCCGCGAGATCAACCCGCACGTCAACGTCGTCATCCACAACACGGTGCTCGACAACGACAACGTGTTCGGGATCTTCGAGCAGTACGACCTCATCATCGACGGCACGGACAACTTCGCCACCCGCTACATGGTCAACGACGCGGCCGTGCTGCTGGGCAAGCCGTACGTGTGGGGCTCGATCTACCGCTTCGACGGCCAGGCGTCGGTCTTCTGGGCCGACCAGGGCCCGTGCTACCGCTGCCTCTACCCCGAGCCCCCGCCGCCCGGCATGGTCCCGAGCTGCGCCGAGGGCGGCGTGCTCGGCGTCCTCTGCGCCTCGATCGGCTCGATCCAGGTCACCGAGGCCATCAAGCTCCTCACCGGCATCGGCGACCCGCTCGTCGGCTCGCTCATGGTCTACGACGCGCTCGAGATGACCTACCGCAAGATCAAGGTCCGCAAGGACCCCAACTGCGCGGTCTGCGGCCCCAACGCCACGGTCACCGAGCTCATCGACTACGAGGACTTCTGCGGCTCGGTCACCGACGAGGCCGCCGAGGCCGTCATCGGCTCCACGATCACCCCGCGCGAGCTGGAGACGTGGATCAAGGAGGGCCGCGACATCGACCTCATCGACGTGCGCGAGCCCGCCGAGTACGAGATCGTGCGCATCCCCGGCTCCCGGCTGATCCCCAAGGGCGACATCGTCTCCGGTGCCGCGCTCGCCGATCTGCCGACCGAGAGGCAGGCGGTGTTCTACTGCAAGGCGGGCGTCCGCTCCGCCGAGGCGCTGGCCGCGGCCAAGGCCGCCGGCCTGAAGAACGCCGTCCACGTCCAGGGCGGCGTGCTCGGCTGGATCAACCAGGTCGACCCGAGCCTGCCCGCGTACTAGGGCGAACGGCATCGAAGGGCGTGCGGCTGCAGGCCGCACGCCCTTTCCGTACCTTCCGCAGTGCCATTTGGTTGCCTCGGCCTGATATGAGATTTCGAACCCCTGCCGGGCGCTGAATTCATTGATGGGGCATTGACTCACGCTTGACCGGTTCCGTACCCTCGCAAGGATGATCCGCAAAAGCGAAGCCACCTCCCGACGCCTCACGCCCACACGCCGCAACCTGCTCCGCATCGGCGTGCCCGCCGCCGTGCTCGTCGGCGGCGGGGCGATAGCCACCGTCGCCGCGAACGCCGCCGAGGGCGGCATCGGCTCGCTCTTCGGCCCCTCCCGCGAAGAGCTCGAGGCCGACCTCAAGACCCGGATCGACGACTACCTCGCGGGCACCGGCACCGCGATCGAAGCCTCCGTCGCGATCGAGCGCGGCGACCGGCACCTCGAGTACAACGCCGAACAGACCCACATCACCGCCTCCATCGTCAAGGCCGAGATCATGGCGATGGTCCAGCAGTACTGGGGCTCGGTCGACGCCATCCCCGCCGACCAGCGCGAAGACCTCGAGCTCATGATCACCGAGTCCGACAACAGCTCGGCGAGCGCGCTCTACAACTTCCTCGGCGGCGCCGCGGCCCTCGAGGCCGCCCACGAGCGCTACGGCCTCCAGAACACCACCGTCGACGCCCAGGGCCGCTGGGGCGTCGGCTGGTCCAGCGCGCCGGACCAGCTCATCATCACCGACCTCAACCTCTACGAAGGCGTCCTCGCCGCCGAGCAGGTCGAGCTCGCCCGCGAACTCATGGGCGCGGTCGTCGAAGAGCAGGCCTGGGGGATCTCGGCCGCCGCCAAGGAGGGCGAGACCGTCTGGCTCAAGAACGGCTGGGACGTGGAGTCGCAGCTCGACGGGCTCTGGGTCGTCAACTCCATCGGCGTGCTCGGCGGCGACGGCGACGACCCGGTGAAGCTCGTCGTCCTCACCAGCGGCGCGGTCGACGACGTCGAAGGCATCCCGGTCGTCGAGGAGATCGCCCGCATCGCCCGCGACGTCGTGGAGACCGAGTAGTCCGAACCGACTGCAGCGCAAGCGAACTGCGCGGGCGTCCGGCTCCGGCCGGGCGCCCGCCGCGCGTCCGGAGGAGACCGGGGCCACCTCCATTGCACGCGAGAGGGTCTCATACGCTTGCGCCATGACGCACGCCCCGGAACGACACCCCTTCATCCCCTCCCGGCGCACCTTCCTGCGCGCCGGCATCCCCGCCGCTGTGGCCCTCGCCGGCGGGACCGCCCTCTTCGGCGCCGCAACGGCTTCCGCCGCCGGGCCCACGGACACCGAGCTCTCGGCCGAACTCGCCGCGCGCGTCAAGACCTACCTGGCCACCACCGGGACGCAGACCATCGCCTCGGTCGCCGTCCAGCGCGGCTCGCGCCTCATCACGTCCAACAAGACCAAGATCCACGACACCGCCTCCATTGTGAAGATGGAGATCCTGCTGATGCTCCTGGAGAAGTACAACGGGATCAGCGCGATCCCCTCCAACATCCGCGAGCACGCCCGGCAGATGATCATCTGGTCCAACAACGACTCGACCACCAAGGTGTACAACCACCTCGGCGGCTGCAGCAAGCTCTCGGCGGCGCACACCCGCTACGGCCTGCAGTACACGAAGTCCTCCGCGGACTGCCGCTGGGGGCTCACCACCACCAACGTCACCGACCAGCTGAAGATCATCAACCAGCTCCTCTACAAGGGACGGCTCACGCAGGCCGAGGTCGACCACGCGCGCTGGCTCATGGGCGGCGTCGCCTCCTCGCAGGCGTGGGGGATCAGCGCGGCGGCGAAGACCGGCGAGAAGGTCTGGATCAAGAACGGCTGGGACTCCCGCACCTCGCTCGGCGGGCTGTGGGTCGTCAACTCGTGCGGCGTCATCAACGTGCCGAACCAGACCGCGATCCGCATGGCGATCCTGACCAGCAAGGCCCCCAACCACACCAAGGGCGTCGCGATTGTCAAGGAGATCGCCAAGATCTCCCGCTCGGTCATCAACAAGGCCGTGCTCTAGACACGCGGAAGCGGCCAGGACCGACGGGGTCCGGGCCGCTTCGCTTCGCTCAGTACCGGCTGTGCTGGCCGCTACCGTCCCTTCGCTTCGCTCAGTACCGGCTGTGCTGGCCGCTACCGTCCCTTCGCTTCGCTCAGTACCGGTAGTGGTCAGGCTTGAACGGCCCTTCCACGTCCACGCCGATGTAGTCGGCCTGCTTCTTGGACAGCTTCGTCAGCTTGACGCCGAGCGCGTCGAGGTGGAGGCGGGCGACCTCCTCGTCGAGCTTCTTCGGCAGGGTGTAGACGCCGATCGGGTACTCGTCGAGCTTGGTGTGCAGCTCCATCTGGGCGAGCACCTGGTTGGTGAAGCTGTTGCTCATCACGAAGCTGGGGTGGCCGGTCGCGTTGCCCAGGTTGAGCAGGCGGCCCTCGCTGAGCACGATGATCGAGTGCCCGTCCGCGAACTGCCACTCGTGCACCTGCGGCTTGACCTCGAGCTTCTTGATCCCCGGCTCGGCGGCGAGGCCGGCCATGTCGATCTCGTTGTCGAAGTGGCCGATGTTGCCCACGATCGCCTGGTGCTTCATGCGGCGCATGTGCTCGATCGAGATGATGTCGCGGTTGCCGGTGGTGGTGATGAAGATGTCGGCGTACTCGACCGCGTCCTCGAGGGTGAGGACCTGGTAGCCGTCCATCGCCGCCTGCAGCGCGCAGATCGGGTCGACCTCGGTGACGATGACGCGCGCGCCCTGGCCCCGCAGCGACTCCGCCGAGCCCTTGCCGACGTCGCCGTAGCCGCAGACCACCGCCACCTTGCCGCCGATGAGCACGTCGGTGGCGCGGTTGATGCCGTCGGGCAGCGAGTGGCGCACGCCGTACTTGTTGTCGAACTTCGACTTGGTCACCGAGTCGTTCACGTTGATCGCCGGGAACGGCAGGCGGCCTTCGCGCTCGAGCTCGTAGAGGCGGTGCACGCCGGTGGTGGTCTCCTCGGTGACGCCCTTGACGGCGGCGGCCTTGCGGGAGAAGCGGGTCGGGTCCTGCTTGAGTGATCGGGACAGCAGCGCCAGCACGACGCCCTCCTCCTCGCTCTCGGCGGAGGAGAGGTCGGGCACGACCCCGTCGGCCTCGAACTTGGCGCCGTTGACCACGAGCATCGTCGCGTCGCCGCCGTCGTCGAGGATGAGGTTCGGCTCCTCGTCGCCCCAGTCGAGGGCGCGCTCAGTGCACCACCAGTACTCCTCCAGGGTCTCGCCCTTCCAGGCGAACACCGGGACGCCCTGGGGCGCTTCGGGAGTGCCGTTCGGGCCGACCGCGATCGCGGCGGCGGCGTGGTCCTGAGTGGAGAAGATGTTGCACGAGGCCCAGCGGACGTCGGCCCCGAGCGCGGTCAGCGTCTCGATGAGCACGGCGGTCTGGATCGTCATGTGTAGGGACCCGGTGATGCGGGCACCCTCCAGCGGGCGGGACGCGCCGTAACGCTCGCGCAAGGCCATCAGGCCGGGCATCTCGTGTTCGGCCAGGCGGATCTCGTGGCGGCCGAAGTCGGCCAGCTTGAGGTCGGCGACCTTGTAGTCGTCGGCACGCAGCGTGTTCGTCATGGCAGAAATGCTACGCGCCACGCCCCTGAGACCTGAAGAACGCCACCGCGGCGGACGCCTGGAGCACTGAGGCGGACGCCACGGAAAAAAATTTTCCAGCAACGCGTGTTTCTGCTTGACACTGCCGAGGCTGTGGGTAATATTGCAGATACACAGCGTCACGGAGATGCGGGAGGGCCCACAGGGTCCAGAACCTTCACCGAGACGCCGGGGAATACCAAACCGGGGGGAGTGCCGGGCGGTCTGGGGTGGCCGCCCGGCACATTTTTGTGCGCTGGTCTTCGGGTGCACGGTGGCAAGCGTGGTCCTGAAATTCGTTTGCGCACCGTCCCGATCTGCGGGACAGTCGGCATGTGAGCAACCCTGACCTTCAGATCCTGCCGATCGATCCGCTGCGCCGCGACCAGGTCAACGGCTGGATCCGCGCCCAGCGCGCCGTCGTCGAGCACGACCAGCCCGGCGAACCGCTGCCGAGCCCCGCCTTCCAGCGCCTCCGGCTCCTGCTGTGGCCCGACTCCCTCGATGTCGAGCGATACGTGGCGGTCCAGGACGGCGAGGTCGTCGGTTCGCTCCAGTTCTCGA
Source organism: Glycomyces sp. NPDC049804 (assembly GCF_040674615.1). NCBI lineage: Bacteria > Bacillati > Actinomycetota > Actinomycetes > Glycomycetales > Glycomycetaceae > Glycomyces > Glycomyces sp. NPDC049804. Next base: position 43,087 of record NZ_JBFAMQ010000021.1, on the reverse strand, counting down.
TGCCGAACCAGGACAACCAGCACCTCCTCGAACTCGAACTCGACGTCCGCCCGGACCGCCGCCGCCAGGGCATCGGCACCCGGCTCGTGGAATTCACCGAGCAGCGCGCCGCCGAACTCGGCCGCGACACGATCCTCGCCTTCGCCGTCGACTCCCTCCCCGACGCGCCGCAGTTCGACCACTCGGGCCAGCATTTCGCCAAGGCCCGCGGCTACAAGACCGTCGACCAGGAGATCCACCGCCGAAACGACCTCACCCTCGTCGCCGACGACGAACTCGCCAGGCTCTACGCCGACGCGTGGGAGAAGGCCGCCGGATACGAACTGGTGCAGTGGACCGGGGCCTGCCCCGACGACATCATCGACGGGTACGCCGCCCTCAACGAGCGCATGTACACCGACCCGCCCATGGGCGAGGAGCTCGACATCCGACCCGCGGTCTACGACGCCGCGCGCATCCGCAACCTGGAGTGGACCACGGCCGAACGCGGCCAGGCCCGGTTCATCTCCGCGGTCGTCCACGTCGAGTCCGGCGAGGTCGCCGGCATGTCCGGCCTCGGCACCGTCCCCGGCGAGGAGCTGCACGCCTGGCAGGAGGACACGATCGTCGAGGAGAAGCACCGCGGCCACCGCCTCGGCATGATCCTCAAGATCGCCAACCAGCGCCTGCTGCGCAAGTACCGCCCGCAGATCCGCTACATCCACACCTGGAACGCCGAGGTCAACGACCACATGATCGCCATCAACGAGGCCATGGGCTACCGCGCCCTGTGCCGCGACCTCGACGTGCAGAAGAAGCTCTCCTGACACCGGGATTCCCGCGTTGCAATGGGAACCGGCCCCGGAGCACAGCTCCGGGGCCGGTCTTTCGCATTGGGGGTGTCAGGCGCTGGCGATGAACAGCTCGCCCGTGCCGCTCGCGACGATCGGGCCGGCGGTGCCCGCCGAGAACGCCGCGCGGCCGGGGGAGAGGGACACTTCGCCCTCGTCGTCCGCCACGGTGACGCTCCCGCCGGTGCTGAGGCAGATCCGCGGGCCGTCGATCACGACCGTCTGCGGCTCGCCGGTGAGCTCGACGCGGCGCAGCGCGAAGTCCTCGATCGGGACCGGCCACGAGCGCACCGGCCCGGCGTCCTCGATGAGGGCGCGCGGCTCGTCGATCGCGTTGAAGTCCAGGACCCGCAGCAGCTCGGGGACGTCGACCCGCTTGTTCGTCAGGCCGCCGCGGAGCACGTTGTCGCTCGCGGCCATGATCTCCACGCCGAAGCCCTTGAGGTACGCGTGCAGGTTCCCCGCGGGCATGTACACGCCCTCGCCCGGCTGGAGCGTGATGTGGTTGAGCAGCAGGCTCACCAGGACGCCCGGGTCGTCCGGGTAGGTGCGCGCCAAGTTCACCAGGTCAGCCGCGTCCTGAGTCGCGAGCTCGGCGGCCGCCTTCGCGGCGGCGTCGATGATGCCCCGGCACTCCTCGCGTCCCAGTCCCAGCAGGTCGGGCACGGCCCGGCGCAGCCCGGCCTTCGGGTCGCGCAGGGTCGCGGCCAGCGATTCGAGCTCGGGGACGCCGAGCGCCTCGATGTCGGCCGCGGCCTCGAGCGGGTCGCGGAAGCCGCACATCGCGCGGAACTCGGTGAGCGCCACCAGGAGTTCGGGCTTGTGGTTGTCATCCACGTAGTTGCGGTACGCGGCGTCGATGCCGATGCGCAGTTCGCGCTGGTGGCCCGAGTTGGCCTGGCGCAGGTTCGGGTGCGCCTGCAGCGACAGGGGCTTCCCGGCCGCGAGCAGCTTGAGCAGGAACGGGAGCTTGGGGCCGAAGCGGTCGAGGACGCGCTGGCCGAGCATCGCGGCGGGGGCCGACGCGATGGCGTCGTCGAGGGGCCGGCCGTCGTGGAGCGTCGAGGGCGCGCTGTGGTGGGCCCCGAGCCACTCCTCGGCTTCGGGAAGGTCGGCGGGCACCTCCCGGCCCTGCAACTGAGCGATGTCGACTTGCGATCCCCACGCGTAGTTGCGGATGACACCGTAGAGCCCCTGCACCGCCGCTCCTCACTGTTCGGGTTGAAGGCCTCAACTCTAACGGTTCGGCAAGCGCGGCCCGCCACCCCGGCCCGCCTGAGCACGGAATGGCGGAGGCCGCGCGCGGCAGTGCCGTGCGCGGCCTCGCAAGCCTTGCGGCCCTTGCGTTTCGGCTACTCGGAGCCGAGCATGGCGTCCTTCATCTCGGAGACGGCGGGGACGCGCATGGGGTCGAGGCCGTGCGCGAGCGCCAGGTAGACCGAGGCGAAGTCGGGGACGGCGATGAGGGAGGCGAGCCGCTCGAGGGCGCAGCCGCCCTCGGCGGGGAGCACGTCGCAGCGGACGCCGCGGCGGGCGGCCAGGTCGGCGACGGCGTCGGCGCGGCGCACGTCCGGCTTGGGGCCGGAGTCGTCGCCGTCGAGGCCGTCGTCGCGCATGAGCACGATCCGCAGGCGGGTCAGCTGGTCGTCGTCCTCGGGGTCGGCGAAGATGTCCGTCTGGCCTTCGGCGAGCGAGCCGAACACGCCGTCGAGGAGGCCCACGCGGCCGCGGCCGACCTCGCCGAGCTCGCCGGAGACAACGGGGTAGCGGGAGTTCGCGGCGAGCATGTCGCCGAAGCGGCGGGCGGCGACGCCCGCGAGCGGGCTCGAGCCCCACACGACCGGGATGGACCCGGCGAGGTTCATCGCCAGCTCCTTCGCCGGGTTGACGTACGCGTCGGCGTCGGGGCGGCAGCGCTCGGCGTCCTCGTCGAGCCGGCGGGCGGTCTCGGCGATGTCGGCCTCGACCAGGTTCACGAGCCCGAGTTCCCTGGCGGCCATGAGGACCGGGACGGTGAGCGCCCACAGGCTCAGGCGCGCGGGAGCGCGGCGCGGGACGGCCACGAACGAGGCGCGGGCGCGCTCGGCGAGCGCCTGCAGCTCCGAGTCGGGGGCGCCGATCGCGACGAGGCGCGCGCCGCGGCGGGCGGCGGCCTCGGCGGCGGCGAGCGCCTCGGGGCTGCGGCCTGAGGCCGAGACGGCGATGACGACGTCAGCGGCGCCGACCCAGCCGGGGACGCCGGCGGAGCGGTGGCCGAGGATCGGGACCGGGCAGCGGGGCCCGGCCACGGTGGCGAGGATGTCGCCGGTGCGCGCGGCGGTGCCGACGCCCGCGACCACGACCGCCCGGGGGCGGCCCTCTTCGGCGAGCGCGGTGAGGCCGGCGTCGGCGGCGAGCGCGGCGGACTCGCGCAGCTGCGGCCCGGCCGAGGCGAGCGCCCACAGGGCGCCGCCGGGCCGGATCGACTCGCTCAGGTCGCCTTCGATGCGGCGCTCGTCGGGGAGCCGGTCGCCGGTGATCCCGGCGAGGCCGTCGTCCTCAAGACCCATGCTGTAACTCCTCCTTGGCCTGCGGCCTAGACGGTTCGCTTCTTGCCGGGCGGTAACGGATGCACGGCTCGCGGGTTTCGCTGCGGCGGCTCGCTCTGCTCGGCCGCCGCTCGCGGACCGTGCCTCGCTGTGCGCGCACTACTCGGCCCGGAGGCCGAGCGGTGCGGTTATTCCGGGCCGTCGAGGAGCATCACGGGGATGCCGTCCTCGACCCGGAAGACCTTGGCGCACTCCGAGCAGGTGAGCGCGTTCGCCTCGCGGTCGTAGGAGAGCGGGGCGTGGTGCGGCTCGGGACAGCGCAGCAGCTCGAGGAGCACTGGCTTCGGCGCGGTGGCGGGCATGGGCTAGTTCCTTACGGTGCGGAGGATGTCGTCCCGCAGCAACTCCATGGACGCCTGGTCGGGGCCCTCGGCGTTGAGGCGCAGCAGCGGTTCGGTGTTGGACGGGCGCAGGTTGGCCCAGGAGCCGTCGGCGAGCGTGACGGTGAGGCCGTCGAGGCGGTCGATCGTGACGTCGTCGCGGGCGGCGTACTGGTCGGCGACCTCTTCGATCTTCGCGTGGGGGTCGGTGACCTTGGAGTTGATCTCGCCGGACGGCACGTAGCGCACGAACTCGTCGGCGAGTTCGGCGGCGCTGCGGTCGCCTTCGCCCACGGCCGCAAGGACGTGCATCGCCGCGAGCATGCCGGTGTCGGCGAACCAGAAGTCCTTGAAGTAGTAGTGCGCCGAGTGCTCGCCGCCGAAGACCGCGTCCACCTCGGCCATGACGGCCTTGATGTAGGAGTGGCCGACGCGGGTGCGCATCGGGCGGCCGCCGTGTTCGGCGACGATCTCGGGGACGGCCTTCGAGGTGATGAGGTTGTGGCAGATGGCGCTGCCGGGGTGCTTGGCGAGTTCGCGGGTGGCGATGAGCGCGGTGATCGCGGACGGGGTGACGGGCTCGCCGTCGGCGTCCACGACGAAGCAGCGGTCGGCGTCGCCGTCGAAGGCGAGGCCGAGGTCCGCGCCGATCTCCTTGACGCGGGCCTGGAGGTCGACGATGTTGGCCGGTTCGAGGGGGTTGGCCTCGTGGTTGGGGAAGGTGCCGTCGAGCTCGAAGTACAGCGGGTCGATCTCGAGGGGGAGCCCGGCGAGGAGCTGGTCGCCGAGGACGGCGGGGACGGTGTGGCCGCCCATGCCGTTGCCGGCGTCGACGACGATCTTGAGCGGGCGGATCTTGGAGAGGTCGACGAGGTCGCGCATGTGCTCGGCGTAGGCGGCGAGGAAGTCCTCCCTCGTGATGGTGCCGATGCGTTCGGGCTCCTCGATGATCGAGCCGACTTCCTGGCCGCCGTCGAGGATCGCCTGGGCCATGTCGCGGATGTCCGCGAGGCCGGTGTCGAGGCCGATGGGCCGCGCCGCGGGCAGGCACATCTTCAATCCGTTGTATTCGGCCGGGTTGTGGCTGGCGGTGAACATCGCGCCGGCGACGTTCCGCTTGCCCGCGATGAAGTAGAGCATGTCGGTCGAGCACAGCCCGGCCTCGATCACGTCGGCGCCCATCCCGGTCGCGCCGCGCGCGAAGGCCTCGGCGAAGCCGGGGCCGGAGTCGCGCATGTCGTGGCCGACGGCCCAGGTCTTCTCACCGGTGACGGCCACGGCCGCCGCGCCGATGGCCTCCATGACCTCGGGCGTGAGTTGCGAACCGACGAGTCCGCGCACGTCGTAGGCCTTCACGAATTCGCTGAGTTTGGGAGCCACTCAGTTGCCGCCTTTCCGGTGTTGCGGGTCCGGTGGGGAGACGTTCGGCACCCTCGCCAAGGCTTCCCCGTGACGAGACTAGCGCTGTAGGTCCTCGTCGCCGGACACCACCCGGAGGTGACGCCGGGCACCGACCTGGGGCGTGGAGGGGCGGAACCCTTGCCGCGGAGCCGTATCGGGCTCGAATTGGCCCCCGGGCCGCGGCGCGGGGTCGGGCTCGACCTCGTGCCGGTCGCCGACGGCGGCCTCCCGCACGGCGTTGGCCAGGGCGACCAGGTCGTCGTCGGTGGGCATGGGCACGGTGTAGTCGCCTTGGTGGCGGACCAGTTCCCAGCCGTGGGGCACGGTGAGGCGCCGGGCATGCGCATCACACAGGTCATAGCTGTGGGGCTCCCGAGTCGTCGAGAGCGGTCCGACCACAGCCGTCGAATCCGAGTAGATATATGTCAAAGTGGCCACCGCAGGCTGGCGGCAGCCGTTCCGGGAGCAACGCCGATCCGACCTCACTCCACGAAACTACCACTCGCTGTGGCGAAGTCAGCGGCGCTGAACTGTGGTCCGATGCGGAATTGTCCAGATCGGGATCACGGGGACCGAAATCGTCGGTCGCTAAGGCTATGGTTTCCCCATGCGCAGAGATCGACACGGACGGGGGATGCGGGGGCCGCTGGCGCCGCGCGCCCTGCCGCTGCGTCGCACGCCGGTCGAGCAGTTCGACACCCTGGTGATGGACTCGGTGGCCGAGATCGAGCGCCGCCTCGCGGATTCCCTGGGTTCGAAGTTCACCGACCTGCGGCACATCGAGTTCGCGGTCGACGAGGTCCCGCCGGAGTCCCAGCACTACGACGCGGACATCGTGGAGGACCGCGGGGTGCCGCTCTCGAAGCTGTACCCGGCGCAGCCGGGCACGGTCGCGGCGGCGCCGCGGATCGTGCTGTACCGCAGGCCGATCGAGCTGCGAGCCGAGGGCAAGGCGGAGATGGAGGGCCTGGTGCGCTCGGTGCTGGCCGAGCAGCTCGGGTCGCTCCTGGGGCTGCCGCCGGAGGACCTGGAGTTCTAGCCGTCCGGCCTCGACTTGGCATGGCGCAGGGGCGGGACTCCGACGTCCCGCCCCCGCCGCTCGCTCGTAGGGATGTGCTTACGCGGCGACCGGAATGCGCTCCTGCACCACCGGTTCCTCCGCGAGTTCGCCGATCGGAGCGGGCAGGCGGCCGCCGACCAGCTCCTCCAGCAGGCCCACCTGGCCGCCGATGCCGCTGCCGACCAGGACGGGCTCGGCGTGGCGCTGCTCGGCCGCGAAGACGACCTCGGACGCCAGCGCGGGGTTGATCATCGGGCTCGGGAAGCACACCACCACCGGCAGGCGCTCGGTGCGCCGCCGTGCCGCCTCGCGCGCCTGGCGCTTGATCTTGCGGCGCTCCCGCTCGGACAGCCCGCCCCAGATGCCGAAGCGCTCATCGTGGTCGAGTGCGTACTGCAGACAGTTCTCTTTGACCTCGCACCGCGCGCAGATGCGTTTCGCATCCCGCGTGGAACCCCCTTTTTCGGGGAAGAACGCCTCCGGATCGGTCTGCGCGCACAATGCGCGAGCCTGCCACTCCGGAACGTTACCCAACAGGTCGGCCAAGTAGTCACGGCCGTCCATATACGTCCGCCTCCTCGTTCGCGCACCGGTAGTACCGGTGCTCCCCCCTTGCAATCACTTGCGCTGCACCGGGATGCGGATGGCGGGCTGGACGCGTTACCTCCCCTGAAACGCGTACGGCCCTGCTGCGGACCCGCCGGCGGTCCGCTGTTGCCTGTCCTGCATTGGTCGTGCTTCTGGTGAAGCCCGGTGCCCGCGGGCGGCCTGCTGATGGGGCCGCACCGCCATTACTCGTCGCTATGGACGATGAGTGTTCATCGCTATTCGGTCACGGTTCGATATCAGACGATAGCGCACAGTGAACTGAATGATGGAAGGACCCCTCAGACTCACGCTTGTGGGGGACTTAACTTGACAGGTTCCGGAGTGGAGGATCGCTCGCGCTTTCCGTTCCATCGCACCAGGACAAGACCGATGCCGGCCAGTGTCAGCCAAGCCGTGTCGAGCAGCAGTCGCTCGACGGCGGCGCGGGTGTCGATGAAGACCTGCCCTTCCTCAGCCAATTGCCTGGCGTCGTCGAATCCGTACCGGGCTGCCGACAGTGCCAGCAGTACACCGATAACGAGGTAGGCGACATAAACGAGACGGGTAAGGCGGACACTCACCCGTCCGGGTCGCGTGTCGGGGGCGAGGAACGCCGCAACCGCTGGCAGGGCGACCGGGAGGATCGAGAAGAGGGTGCTCCGGGCGTCGTCGGTGAAGCCGATGCCGGCGGCCCGGCGGATCGTATCGTCGCGCGGGTCGAGGCCGACTCCGAAGAGCCACTGGGACAGGGCGACCGCGATGACGACGACCGCGATGGCGAGCAGGACGATCGCGAGGACCGACCGCTGGCGTGACCGGAGCTTCATGGCGCCATTAGACCAGATCGGTTCTATTGGCCTGCTTGAGTTCCTCGACCAGGCCCTTGACCTCCTGAGCCCGGTCCCTGGGGCACACCAGGAGCGCGTCCGGCGTGTCGACGATGATGAGGTCGTCGACGCCGACGGTGGCGACGAGCCGCCCGGCGGCCGGGACGACCACGTTCCGCTTGGACTCGGTCAGCAGCGCCTGCCCGGAGCCGCGCGGCTCGACGACGACGTTGCCGACCTTGTCGTTGGCCTTGAGGACCTGGCCGAGGGTGTTGTAGTCGCCCACGTCGTGCCATTCGAAGTCGCCGGGGACGACGCCGACCCGGCCCGCGGCGGCCGCGGGCTCCATGACGGCGTAGTCGATCGAGATCTTCTCGAGGGTCGGCCACAGCTGCGCGAACAGGGCCTCGCGGCGGTTGGAGTCCCAGGCGGCGGCGAGGGTGCGCACGGCGTCGTGGAGGGCGGGGCGGTGGCGCTTGAGCTCGGCGAGGTAGACGTCGACGCGCCACACGAACATGCCGGCGTTCCACAGGTAGTTCCCGGCCGAGACGTACTCGACCGCGGAGACCTGGTCGGGCTTCTCGACGAACGCGCCCAGCTGGTAGCCGGGGCCGACCGGCGGGCCGAGCCGCAGGTAGCCGAAGCCGGTGTCGGGGCCGGTGGGGGTGATGCCGATGGTCATGAGCAGGCCGGTCGCGGCCAGCTCCATGGCCTTCTGCACGGTCTTGGCGAAGGCCTCGCCGTCGAGCACGAGGTGGTCGGCGGCGAAGGAGCCCATGATCGCGGTCGGCTCGCGCTCGGCGATGACGGCGGCGGCGAGGCTGATCGCGGCGGCGGAGTCGCGGGGCGAGGGCTCGACGAGGATGTTGTCGCCGGGGACCTCGGGGAGCTGGCGGGCCACGTCGACGGCGTGCGCCGCGCCGGTGACGACGTAGACGTGGTCGGGGTCGGACAGCAGCCGGGCGCGCTCGACGGTCGATTGCAGCAACGACGAGTCAGTGCCCGTGAGGGGCAGCAGGAACTTGGGTCGTTGCGCGCGAGACAGGGGCCAGAGCCGAGTTCCGGAACCGCCCGCGGGGACCACCGCGTGAAGCATGCCAATAGTCTTGCATGCCGCTCCCACGTGCCCGTTCACCACCTGCGGCGGGGCCGGTGCGGTGACGCTGGAGTTGCGGCGGCGTGAAGAACCGGGCAACAAGGCGCGCTCTCGGCATGTGATACCGGTTTCTATACGAGGCGGCCCCCGGGGCAGACTGGAGCCGATCAAGACCTTGAGGAGACTCCATGCCCATCCGCTTCGACGAAGCCGCCCTCGCCTGGCACCTCGCCGGGACCGGCCTCTCCTACGTCGTCGGCATCCGCGACGGCCTACCCCGCCAGCTGCACTGGGGTGAGGCGATCCCCGACGAGGCCGTGGCTTCGCTCGCCTCAGTGCAGGACAACGGCGTCTCCTGGAACGACGCGCTCCACACCGGCGCCGAACTCCTCGGCGAGCTCGGCCCCCAGTTCGCCACGCCGTCGCTGCAGCTGCGCCACCCCGACGGCGCGAAGGGCTTCGACTGGCACTACCGCGACCACCGGATCACCGAGAGCGCCGCGAACGGCGACCACCTGGCGATCGCGTTCACCGACCGGGACCTCGTGCTGACCCTGCACTACCGGCTGTGGGACACCGGCGTGCTCGACCGGTGGGCCTCGCTCGAAGCCGGCGCGCCCGTCGAAGTGACCCGCTTCGACTCGGCCGCGTGGACCCTCCCGCACTGGGCCGACTACCGGCTCACGCACCTCAACGGCGACTGGGCCGCCGAATGGCAGCTCCACCGCGTCCCGCTCCCGGTGGGGGAGACCGCTATCGGCTCCCGGCGCGGTTCCACCAGCCACCAGGCCAACCCGTGGACCGCGCTCGACGACGGCACCGCCACCGAGACCGCCGGCCTCGTCTACTCCACCAACCTCGCCTGGTCGGGCTCGTGGCGCGTCCTGCTGCGCCGCTCCCCGCAGGGCCGCGTCTCGATCACCGGCGGCGCCGGACACGAAGGCCTCCAATGGCGCCTGCGGCCCGGCGAGACCTGGACGACCCCGGTGTACTCCGGCCTCTGCAGCACCGCCGGCTTCGGCGGGACCTCGCGCGCCTGGCACGAGCACCTGCGCCGACACATCCTGCCCACGCCCGAGGAGGACGCTCCGGTCCTGTTCAACTCCTGGGAAGCGGTCTACTTCGACGTCTCGGTGGAGAAGCAGCTGCCGCTGGTCGACCTCGCCGCGCGCATCGGCTGTGAGCAGTTCGTCGTGGACGACGGCTGGTTCGGCGGCCGCGTCGACGACCACGCCGGCCTCGGCGACTGGGAGCCCAACCCCGACCGGTTCCCCGACGGCCTCGCGCCGCTCATCGACGCCGTGCACGCCAAGGGCATGAAGTTCGGCATCTGGGTCGAACCCGAGATGGTCAACCCCGACTCGGACCTCTACCGCGCCCACCCCGACTGGGTCCTCCACCAGGCCGGGCGCGACCGCACGCAGCGGCGCCACCAGATGGTGCTCGACTACGGGCGGCCCGAAGTCGCCGCATGGGCCTACGGCAGCCTCGACAAGCTGCTGAGCGGCAACGCGATCGACTTCGTCAAATGGGACCACAACCGGCCCTTCACCGAGGTCGGCCGCCCCGGCGACCCCGACCCGGACCGAGCCTGGTTCGAGCACGTCGAAGCCGTCTACTCCGTCAAAGAGCGGCTGCGAGAGGCGCACCCGCACGTGCGCATCGAAGGCTGCGCGGGCGGCGGCGGCCGCGTCGACCCCGGCATGCTCCGCCACGTCGACTCGGTGTGGACCTCGGACAACACCGACGCGGGCGACCGCATCGGCATCCAGCACGGCTTCAGCCACGCCTACCCCGCGCGGGTCATGGACACCTGGATCACCGACGAGCCCAGCGAGTTCAACCGCCGCACCACCTCGCTCCGGTTCCGCTTCCACGTCGCCAGCGCCGGCGTGCTCGCGGTGGGCGGCAACCTCACCGAGTGGTCGGAGGCCGAGCTGGAGGAGGCCGCTGCGCATGTGGCCCTGTACAAGCGGCTGCGGCCCGTCGTGCAGCACGGCGTCCAGTACCGCCTCGGCGACCCGGCGGCCTCGCCGCTCACCGGGGTGCAGTACGTGCACGGGGACCGGATCGCGGTGCTGGCGTTCAAGACCCCCTGGCACGCCAACCGGGCGCTGGCGCCGCTGCGGCCCGAGGGCGTCGCGGCGGATTCGCGCTGGCTGGACGAGGACACAGGTGATGTCCACTGGGGAGCAACACTGAACGTGACCGGACTGCCACTGCGATGGAGCGGCGCGGACTGGGACTCGGCGATCCTGCGACTTCGCAGAGTCGAGTAACGCCTCCTCTGCGTGATTGCTAATAGGACGCACACGTTCGGTGATGATCCTGGTCCTAAGGGTTGAAGTGAGCAGTATCTCGGGTATCGGCCGGTTGGCTACTGTTCGCCGATTTGCGCCATTGCCCTAGACTCCACGCTGTTCCGCCCGAACAACCCGATCGACCAACATCAATAGGAGATACCCCGTGGCCTACCAGCCCGCCCCGGCCCCCGTCGCCCCGCCCGTCCCCGTCAAGCAGGGCAACGGCTTCGGCGTGACCGCACTCGTGCTCGGCCTCGTCGGCCTGCTCATCTTCTCGTGGATCCCCGGGATCAACCTGTTCACCGCCATCCCGCTCGGCCTGCTCGCCGTCATCTTCGGCATCGTCGCGCTGGCCAAGGCCGGCTCGCGCGGCGGCAAGGGCAAAGGCACCGGCGGCACCGGCTTGATCCTGGGCCTCGTCGCCATCATCGGCGCGATCGCGATGACCGTCTTCGTGTTCAACGCGTTCAAGGACGAGGCCGACAAGATCGAACAGGACACGATCCAGGACTGCGTCGACTCCGGCTACGGCACCGAGGCGGAGTGCCAGCAGCTCTGGGACGACGCCGAGGACTTCGAGCTCGAGCAGTAACCCCCGCAAACACGAAAAGGGCCGCAGCGGTTGCGCTGCGGCCCTTCGTCATCCGTCTAGAACAGCCTCGGCTGGCTCTCGTCCACGGCGCCCCGCAGATCGTCGTAGTCGAGGACGACGCAGCGGATGCCGCGGTCCTCGGCGAGGACGCGGGCCTGGGGCTTGATGGCCTGGGCGGCGAAGACGCCGTCGACCGGGGCGAGCAGCGGGTCGCGGTTGAGCAGCTCCAGGTACCGGGTCAACTGCTCGACGCCGTCGATCTCGCCGCGCCGCTTGATCTCCACGGCGACGTGCTTCCCATCCGAGTCCCGGCACATGAGGTCCACCGGCCCGATCGCGGTCGGGTACTCGCGGCGCACCAGCGACCAGCCCTTCCCGAGCGGCGCGGTGTCGGCGGCCAGCAGCTCCTGCAGGTGCGCCTCGACGCCGTCCTTCTGCAGCCCGGGGTCGACGCCGAGCTCGTGGCTCGAGTCGTGGAAGACCTCCTCGATCGTGATCTTCAACTGGTCCCCGGTCTTCTTCGACGTCACCGTCCACTCCGTGGCCGCCTCGACCACCGTGCACGGCGGCGTCATCCAGTTCAGGGGCTTGTACGACCCCCCGTCGGCGTGCACCAGCACGCTCCCGTCCGCCTTCCAAATGATCAACCGGGTAGCCATGGGCAAATGGGCCGAAAGCCGCCCCGTGTAATCGACCTGGCACCTTGCCACCAACAAACGCATGCCCAGCACCCTACCCGCGGCGTGGTGGTCGACCATCAAGGCGGGCAGCTTGGTGATCGGGCCTTCGGGCCGCTGTCGGAGCGGCCCGAAGGCGTGGGCTTCGGTCAGGTCAGCGGGATGGCGGCCACGGGTATCCAAGGGCTTCCGCGTGCTTCTGGGAACCGCCGCAGACCCGGCCGACAGACTTCGGGTCTGTGGAGCGGAGATTCTCGACGACTTCCTCGACCTGGTCCGCGACGGCGCCGGAGTCGATAGTGATCGAGTCGAGGACCTCGACCTGGTACTCGAACTGAAGCCATGGGCGATCACGACTTGGCGGTTCAGGGTGCCAAAGGAACAACCCCATGATCGAGCGGTCGGAGTTCGATGAGCCAGCACCACCATTGCGGCAGTCCCAGCGACTCAGGAGCGAGGGTTCTTCGCGCAGTCGCTGATTGAGTAGCCGAGCCGTCCGCAGAGCGGGCCATTCCCAGGAGCGGTCCTCTTCGGCACGGGCGACCTCGGCGTCGTACTCGTCCGCGTTGAAGGCGAACCGCGCAGGTTCTGAGCGACTGCGCGTCGCCCTCACCTCCCAGAGCACCTGGCCCATAGCCTCGTCTCTGCGGATCTGCGCAGCCAGGACGCCGCAGCAGCCTTCTGTGCAGTCGGCTTCGGAGAGCCAGACTTCGTGTGCTTCGGCCAGCGCCCGCAGGCCCTGCTTCCGATGGAGCAGACGCAGAGGGTTATCCGGCACGCCGAGGTCGAACATGCTCGTGACCAGGGGAACGCCGTCGGCAACCAGGTGTGTCCGAGGTGGCTGCCTAGTGGCTGGAGCCGGTACGGCGATGCGAATAGCCAATCCAGGGGGGAAGTCGCCCTCGTTGTCGTTGGCCCGTTCGATGTACTGGTGCAGCCAGATCGCGTCGCTGTCATGGGGATCGAGCGCCAGTGCCGCTGACACGAGTGCACAGGCCTCAGGGGCTTGCAATGCGGCGAGAAGGTCGCGCGCGATGCTGGCGCGCAAGCCCTGCTCGATGTCGAGGAAGGCGCTGTGCCCGTAGAGGAGATCATCGCGGACCTGCGCGATTCCCGTGAGCCCGGAGGGGCCCGGACCGAACAGCTCCGGCCGCTTCGCGGCAAGGGCCAAAGCAGAGGTGAACTGCTTGCTGCCCTTGATCCAAGTGGGAGTATGGCTTCGATGACTCATCATCCGGAGGAGCTCGACCAGATCCGCGACGTCCAGCACCGCAAGCAGCGACTCGATGTCCTCGGCGGAGAGCGCCGCGAGCGCGTCGGTGTACGTGGTTTGGTCTGGCAACGAGGAGCGTACGGCCAGCCAATGCAGGGACTGCCCGGGATGCGAGCGGGTCTTGAGCAGCTTCGATGCGGCGTAACCAAAATCGCCTTGAAGCAAGGCGATCTCGCGGATGAGCTCGATGTCCTCGTCGGCTACGACGGCGTTCAGTAGGTCGAGTCCGGTCATGAGCTCGAGGGTGGTCACACCTCGTCGGAGCAGGTGGAGCGCGATGGTGCGGATCGTCTCCGGTTCGAGTCCGAGTTCGCCATCGGCGTTCTCGAGCCGTAGGCCCCAGTGGTACTGGATAGTGCGCATTTGCTCGCAGAGCCGATCGAGATCCTCAACGGCACCCGCCGCGGCCTGGATCATGTCTCTCACCGCTGCGCGTCCTGCGCGGCGATCGCTGCGGGCGGCCTTGAGGTCGTTCCGGCCGCGTACTGAGCGATCGGGAATGAGCTGGCGACTGCCGGGTCTCGGTCGTGCGGCAGCGCTTTGGAGCGCCTTGATCGCGCTGTCCGGGATGGGGGTGTCGGGATGACGAAGCAGGAGTGTACGAATGCACTGGTGAATGGGAACGAGGTCTACGTCGAGCGCACTGCGCTCGCCGGGCCCCGTCATGAACCTGAAGTGCTCGTTTCGTTGAACATCATGTCGACAATCTAGCCGCTCTCATTCCGATCTGGCAATGGGGCACCTAAGAACACGAGATGAGACCCGGAGCTACGCCGACGGGTGTCAGCGGCTGGCACTACGATTCTTACATCCTCGCCACTGATAGATGAAACCCAGCTTATGGCTCTCACTACCCCGCCTCGCCCCTATGACATCCTCGCGCCGTTCCCGGAACTCGCCGCGCACTCCAGGTCCGCGGTGCGGCTCCATCCCCGCCTCGGGAACCCCGGTGTCGACGAGAGCTCGCTGGGCGGCCCCGTGCTTTGGCCCGCTGACGAGCCCTGGCCGACATGCGACCTCGAGCACGAGGACTGCAGCGACGAGCCTTTCGACTACGTTCGGGCGGAACGGGAGTACCTGCGAGACCGCGACCGCCGGCAGGAACAAGGGGAGAAGCTCGACTGGGAGGTCGAGCGCCAACGCTTGCATCAGCTGCGCCTGGAGCACTCCAGCGACTACCATCCCGATTACGACGAGGACGCGCCGCAGCCGCTCATCTCGGTCGCGCAGTTGTACTACCGTGACGTGCCGGGCCTGCCTTGGCCCGACCGATACGACCTTCTCCAGGTGCTCTGGTGCCCACGCGACCACCCGGACTGCGACACCCCCTGGAACCCGGTCTTCCAGCTTCGCTGGCGCCGAACCGAAGAGGTCGCCGAAAGGTTGAACGATCCGCCGCTCCCGGTCGTCTGCAGCGGCGAGTATGTGCCCAATGTGTGCGTCGTCAATCCAGAAGTGGTGACCGAGTACCCGAACGCGGCGGACCTGCCCGATTCGCTCGCCAAGCGCATCAAGGAATGGGCGGAGAAGCAGAACCTGTCCTCGGCGTACAACTGGAACGTCGCCTTCGCTCCCGGCTGGAAGGTCATGGGGCACGGCGGCATCTGGGGGATCATCGACCCGTACCCGATCCTGTGTGACTGCGGTGCCGAGCAGCTGCCGCTGTTCACCGCCCCCAGCGGCGAGTTCGATGGCGGAACGGGAAGTTGGCAGCCGATCGAGGAAGCCGGAACCGGCTACAGCTACTCGGACCCGGTCGAGGTGACGATCGGACGTGGGTACACACTCCAGCTGTACTACTGCCCCGAATCCGAGAACCACACCGGCCGCACGGAAATGTTCTAGGTGCAGCAAGGCTGCGGGACCGTCCCGCGCGACCGTGGGGCTCGGCGTTGTTGTGTGAAAGGCAGCCTGTATTTCCGGCTGGTCTTCGAGGACGGTTCGGATTTCGAGGTCGTGCTCCAGAACCGGACCTCGGCCCGAATCTAGATTGTCGATAGAAGCACGACCAGCAACAATACTGCGGTGATGACCGAGCACGCTGCCCAGGCTTTCGCGTATGTTCTGCGGCCTCGGCGGTGCGCGAGGTAGGCCAGACCCGCGGGAGCCCCGATCGCGGCGGCTGCGCCGCAGGCCAGGCGCAGGATGATGATGTGGTGCTCGGCTTGGGTGAGGTCACGGTCGACGACGGCGAAGCCGGTCGTGGCGGCTTCGACGAGCATGGCTGGTGCTGCGCAGAAGAACAGGATTGCCAGCGCGTACCACAGCGGCTTGTATCTTCGCCCTTGAGGACTGAACCCGGCCGATGCCCCGAGGATCACAGCAGGACCGATCAGCAACAATGGCGCGAACCAGAACTCGAAGCGGGCTCGTGCGCGGGCTTCGTCGGCAGGGCACCCGCCCGGAAGCGGGTCGGGATACACGCAAGCCAAAGCGGCATCTGACATGAGCCACATCAGCGAAGCAAGCCAGGCAACTACCAGGCAGACGTTCACTCCGCGACGAAGCCAACGCTGCCGGTCTTCATGAGGGGCGTGGAACACGGGCCAAACCTAGCCGCCCCGTTGTATGAAGCGCCTGTAGGCCGAGTCGACTTTGGCCGGCCCAAGGGTTCTCAGTCGAAGGGTGTGTCGCTCCAGCGGAACCAGGCGCGGTCGTTATCGATGTGGAGGAGGAATTCGGCTGCGGGGCCGTCTTCGGAGTGGAGATCGAGCTGGGTCTCGATTTCGGTGTAGACCGTTTCCCATGTTTCGGGGTGGTCTTCGACGAGTTCAAGGCTGCGGTCGAAGAGGGGCTTGAAGGCTTCGAAGCCCTGCAGGGGTTCGAATTCGCCTTCGAGCCACGGGAAGTCGGCGTTGTCAATGGTGATGCGACCGATGATGCGGTCGCCGTGGTGGAGGGCCCAGACCTCGCCTTCGCGCATCGTCTCAGGCCTGGATGTCGGTGGCGGTCCCGTCCGCCTTCCTAATGATCGACCGGGTAGCCATGGGCAGGTGGGCCGAAAGCCGCCCCGTGTGATCAACCTGGCACCGTGCCACCAACAAACGCATGCCCAGCACCCTACAGGTGCGGTCTCGTACGCGCCGCGAACCCGGTGCCGGCGTGAGACGTGCGGATGAGCGGTGGTTCTCGGGGTGCTCGTGGTGGCTGCACAGGTGTGTTGTCGGTGGGGGCGCGTACGGTTCTCGGCGTTGGGCCGGACGGAGATCGCAAGGGACTCGCGGCCATGGAGGGCGGGTAGAGAAGGTCCCCGGCAGCCGGCCCGGGACTCGAAAGTATTCCGTGTCCCCGCCCTCCACTTTTCCGGCCGCGTTGCCGAGGTCTGTCTAGTTGAGGCGCTCGGTGAGGTGGACTTCGACGGTGTCGCCGTCGGTCTTGCCGAGTCGCCGGCGGATGGCCGCGGCGACGGGGAGTTTGTGGGTGCCGTCCCCGAGGGCCATGAAGGCGCCTCGGAAGGGCACGCCGTCGACGGTTCCGGCGACTTTGACGAGGCCGCGGGTGCCGAAGATCGTCGCGGAATCGGGCAGTTGGACGCAGGTCCAGGTGTCGCCGGGCCGGACTTTGCCGAGGGTGGCGGTGAACGCGATGTCGAGCGGTGTGGTCATGATGCCTCCTTGGTCCAGTGTCAGCCGAGCAGGCCGATGAGGGCGCCGATCAGGGTGAGTTTCGCGATCCAGTCGAAGGCGTGGAGTGCGGCGAGCGGCACCGGGACGCCTTCGTGCACGATCGCGCCCGAGAGGATCGCGGCGGGCAGTGCGCCCAGGGCCAGGCCGAGGAGGGCGCCGGGGCCGAGGCCGTCCCAGTCGGCAACCTGCATGAGTCCGGCGATCAGGCATGCGGCGACGACGCTGCGGAGGAGGACCGCGGCCATCTGGGCGGCGACGGGCACGCCCGGCCGGGGTCTGCTGTGGCGCTGGACGTATGCGGCGACCGGTGGGGCGCCGTAGAGCACCGCGCTGAAGACGAATGAGGCGATGGCGGCGACGGCGATGGCGAGCACCATGGCGTCCTCCTTTTCGGTACTAGGTAGTACTCAAAATGTAGACCTAGTTTTCAGTCCGGTCAAGTACTAAAATTCGGGGATGCCCGACACCGCCCGCCGACGCGGCCGCCCGTCCGGTCGCACCGGCGCCGACCTCATCGACACCGCCCGCGAAGTGCTCCTCGAACGCGGCTACGGCGGCACCACGATGGACGAGGTCGCCGCCCGCGCGCACATCTCGAAGGCCTCGCTCTACCGTGAGCACCCCTCCAAGGACGCGCTCTTCGCCGCGGTCGTCCGCGCCTGGGCCGAGGCCGGGCGCGACGCCATGCGCCCGCACCTGGCGCGGCTCGTCGACGGCGAGGACCTCCGCGCCGACCTCATCGCCCTGGGCGAGACCATGCGCGCCGGCGTCCTCGGCCGGGACGTGCTGAACATGCGCCGCCTGGTCGCCAGCGAAGCCAAGCGCCTGTCCGAGGTCGCGGCCGGATACCTCGAGGACAGCTGGCAGCGGAACATCAGGGCGCTGGCCGACGCGCTCCAAGCCCTCCAAGGCCGCGGGCTGCTGCGCCTGCGCGACCCGGTCGCGGCCGCCGACCAGTTGACCTGGCTCGTGATCGGCTCACCCCTGAACCGGTGCCTGCTCACCGGCGCCGAGGGGGCGGGGGAGGACGCCGCCCCCGTCGCGGACGCGGTGGACCTCTTCCTCGCCGGGTACGGGACCTAGGCGCCGGTGTTCGACGGGGGCGGTGTCGTACTGGGTTCCTATGCTCTTGTGCGTGAATGGAACTGATCCCTCGATCTCCGAAGACCGCGTCGACTTCCCCGACGAGTGGCGCGAACTCACGCTCGACCGGCGGGGGCGAGGCACGCCCCGACCGGTCGCCGTCGATCCCGATGCGCCGCAGCGGTTGCAGGCGCTCTTCGCCAAGCACGCCGAGGCGATGGAGGAGGTGGCCGCCCGCCCTGAGGTCGCCGGGCACGCGGCGGCGATCCGCGCCGGCATGGCCGGCGAGGCCGACCCGCAGGGGGCGGCGCTCGCCCTGCTGTTCCTCGCGCAGATCGCGCCGGGGGTCCGCCGCGCGACCGAGGCGATCGGCTGGGACGCGTGGATCGGCATGCACGGCTTGGCCTTCGCGTGCCAGGCCATGACCGAGCTCATCGGCTTCGACGTGCACTACCCGACCGCGCGGCACTACCAGATCCGCGTGCGGATCATGGAGCCCACTGTGGAGCGCGTGGCGCTCATGATGGACCACGTGGAGCGCATCGCCACGCTGCGCTCCCTCCTTGCGGCCCTTCCCGACGGCGAGTACGAGGCAGTGCGCGACGCCGTCGCGGCGCACCGCACCTCGGAAGCGAGACGGTTCGGCGCCGCGCTGCTCATGCCCGACCAGGCGGACTGGGCGGAAGAAGCGCTCAAGCTCCACTACGGGTCGCGCAACGGCGCATGGGGATACGGGCTCGTCTGGGCGATCGCCCAGGACCGGGAGCAGGCCGACCTCGCGGGCGCGCGCGTGCTCGGCGTCTACGGCAAGGTCGCCGAGCGGGCCGCACTGCTCGTCGACGCGCTCGGCGCGGACTCGCTGGCCGTGCTCGTCAACACCCTCGAAGGCGAGAACCGGCCCGACGCGGAAGTGCGCGAACTCCTCTTCGACACCATCGGCCGCCTGCCCTCCGAGGCGGCCGCCGCGTACCTCCTCGACCACCTCACCAACCCGCTCGCGGCCGCGGCGGCGGTCCACGGCGCCCGCCGGTTCCCGGGCCGGTACCTGCGCGCGGTCGCCTCGCTCGCGCCGAACGCCCACGCCGCCACCAGGGTCCGCCTCGCCGGGTTCGCCCGCGGGAACGGCCTGCTCGACCGGGCCGAGGCCTTGAGCAAGGCCGAACGGGAGCTCGTCACCGCCCTGGTGGAGCGCCGCCACCCCGACGCCGCGTCCCTGCCCGAGCACTTCGCCACGCCCCCTTGGGCTCCGTACGCGAAGCCCGCGTCCAAGCGGGCGGCACTGGGCCTCACGCCCCCCGCGATCGACGAACTGCGCTGGGCCGCAGACGAACAGCAGTCGTGGCTGGACGCCAACGAGCACGCCGGGTACTGGCGCGACTCGAAGGTGTGGAGCCGGTACCGCCACGGCGAACTCGACGACCCGAAGCACTACTACTACAACCAGCTCGTCGCCTACGGCCCGGAAGAGCGCTCGCGCAAGGCGTTCGACAAGTGGGACGGCAACTCCGACTACCTCACCGTCCAGACCTTCCAGGCGATCATCGCCCGCTACGGCGACGAGGCGAAAGCGCGCTCGACAGCGCTCCTCAAGCGCAAGTCCTCGCTCCGCGACGCCTTGTCGCCCTTCGTGAACCTCGACATAGCGCGGCTGTGCGCGGGCTGGCTCTCACGTTCCCGCAACGAGCGCACCGCCGCCAAGGCCTGGCTCGACCGCCACGCGGAAGCGGCCGCCGCGCTCCTCGTCCCGGACGCGGTCGGCAAGGACCCCAAGTTCCGCAAGACCGCCAACGACGCGCTCCGGTACCTCGACCGGTCCGTGGTGGAGGCACAGGCCGCGGTGCACGGGGACGAGGCGTCCGCCGCCGTCGCGGCGCTGCTCGACGCCGACCCGTTCGACCCGCAGCTGCCGCGCATCCCCAAGCCCGGCGCCTGGGCCGACCCGAACCTGCTCCCGCAGGTCCTGCTCGCCGACCGCTCCGCGGCGCTGCCGGACGCGGCGGTGCGCACCCTCATGACCGCGCTCGCGATGGACGCGCCCGAGCGGCCGTACCCGGGCGTCGACGCCCTTGCGGCCGAGTGCGACCCGGCCTCGCTCGCGGCGTTCTCGTGGGGCCTGTTCGAACTGTGGCTCTCGACGGGCGCGCCGTCGAAGGACGCGTGGGCGATGGACCAGCTGCGGCGCTTCGCCGACGACTACGCGGTGCGGCGCCTGACCGACCTCATCCGCGAATGGCCCGGCCAGAGCCAGAACCGCAAGGCCGTGCGCGGCGTGGAGGTGCTGGGCGGGGTCGGCTCGGAGTCGGCGCTGCGCGCGGTGCACGCCATCGCCCAGAAGGCGAAGTTCAAGGCGCTCAAGAAGACCGCGACCGAGCAGATCGAGGTCATCGCCGAGCGGCTGGAGCTCACCCTCGAGCAGCTGGGCGACCGGCTCGTGCCCGACTTCGGCCTGGCCGAGGAGTCCCTGGTCCTCGACTACGGGCCGCGGTCCTTCACGATCAAGTTCGACGAGGCGCTCAAGCCTTACGTGATCGACGACAAGGGCAAGCGGCGCGCCAGCGCCCCCAAGCCGAACGCGAAGGACGACCTGGAGATCGCGCAGCCCGCGTACGAGCGGTTCGCCGCGCTGCGCAAGGACCTCAAGGCCACCGCCGCCGAGCAGGTCAAGCGGCTCGAGGCGGCCATGGCCGCGGGCCGCACCTGGTCCCGGGCGGAGTTCCAGGAGTTCCTGGTCGACCACCCGCTCATGCGGCAGCTCTCGAGCCGCCTGGTGTGGCAGGCCGGCGGGACGTCGTTCCGGATCGCCGAGGACCGCACGCTCGCGGACGCCGAGGACGAGCCGTTCGCGCTGCCCGAGGACGCCGTGGTGCGCCTGGCGCACCCGCTCACCCTCGGCGAGGAGGTCACCGCCTGGGCGGAGGTGTTCGCCGACTACGAGATCCTGCAGCCGTTCGACCAGCTCGCCCGACCGGTGTTCGAAATGACTGAAGAGGACAGAAAGGCGGGGCGCCTGAGCCGGTTCGAAGGCGCCACGACCGGCGGCGGGCCGCTGCTCGGCCTGCTCAACCGCGGCTGGAAGTTCGGCGGTCCCGCCGGGCGCGGCGGCTACGGCATCTACCGCGACCTGCCCGGGGGCGGCTGGGTCTACATCGACGCGAGCCCGGGTGTCCACCCCGGCTACGGGTACGGGTACGACAACAGCGGGGACCACAAGCTCGAGAACGTCGAGGTCTCGCTTCCTGAGAGCGGGATCGATCAGGTGCTGATGTCCGAGGTCATGCTCGTGATCGCGCGGCTCAGCCGCTCATAGCGGCAGGGGCGCCCCGCGACCGCGGGGCGCCCTCATTCCAAAGATCGGTCAGATCCGGGCGTCGGGAGCCAGCGCCTCCAGCTCCTCCCACAGGGATTCGGGGATCTCGACGTCGAGCAGCGCGATGGTCTCGGCCGCGCGCTCCGGGCGGGAGATGCCGACCACAGTGGAGTCGACGAGCGGCGAGCGGGTCGAGAACTGGAGCGCGGCCGCGATGAGCGGGACCCCGGCGCGCTCGCAGGCCTCGGCCATCTTGAAGGCCGCGGCGGCGATGGACTCGTCGCGTTCGCCGTAGCAGTACTTCGGCTGCTGCGCCGGGCCTTTCGCGAGCATGCCGCCGCCGTACGGGGCGGCGTTGAGGACGCCGAGGCCGTCGGCCCTGGCCTTGGTGAACAGCTCCTCGGCCTCGCGGTTGAGCAGGGTGTACCGGTTGTGGTTGAGCACGATGTCGAATTCGCCGGTGTCGAGGTACCGCCGGCTCAGGCGCACGTCGCCCGAGGCCACCGCGAGGTGCTCGGCCACGCCGGACTCGCGGATCTCGACGAGGGCCTCGAGCGCGCCGCCGGGCGCGAAGCCGTCCTGGCTCATGAACTCCGGGTCGTGCAGGGCGAGGATCGGCAGGCGGTCGACGCCGAGCCGCTCCAGGCTCTCCTCGAGCGAGCGGCGCACCCGGTCGCCCGAGTAGTCACGGGTCTCCGGGTCGGCGTCCACTTTGGTCTGCAGGACGAAGCCCTCGGGGAGGCCGCCGCGGCGGCGGATGGCCTCGCCGATGCGGCGCTCGGAGAGCCCGTCCTTGCCGTAGTTGTTGCCGGTGTCGAGGTAGTTCACGTCGCTGTCGAAGACGGCGAGGATCGTCTGGACGGCCCGCTCGTCGTCCACCTCGTAGCCGTACACCGCGTCGAACCCGGCGAGGGTGCTGGTGCCGATGCACAGGGGCGTGACTTCGAGGCCGGTGCGGCCGAGGGTGTTGCGCTGCATCATCATCCGTTCGTCTTGAAATCGGTGCTCGCGTCGAGGCGGGCGGGGTCGAGGGCGTGCTCGATGACCATGACGCCCGCGCCGATCGCGCCGCTGCCCTCGCCGGTGCGGGCGGCGGCGATGCGCAGGTGCCGGGTGGCCAGCGGGAGCGAGCGCTGGTAGATGACCTCGCGGACGCCCGCGATGAGGTGGTCGCCGGCGAGCGCGAGGGAGCCGCCGATGACGATGATCGACGGGTTGAAGAAGTTGACGGCCCCGGCGAGGACTTCGCCGATGTCGCGGCCGGCCTGGCGGACCAGGCGCAGGGCCGGGACGGAGCCGGAGCGGGCGAGTTCGACGACGTCGAGGGAGCCGCCCGCGCGGATGCCCTGGTCGGTGAGGCGCTTGGCGATGGCGGCGCCGGAGGCGACGGCTTCGAGGCAGCCGGTGTTGCCGCAGCGGCAGTGGACGTCGTCGGCGCCGGCGACGCGGATGTGCCCCATGTCGCCGGCGGCGCCCTGCGCGCCGCGGTAGACCTGGCCGCCGACGATGATGCCGCAGCCGATGCCCGTGGCGGCCTTGATGAACAGCAGGTGCTCGTGCTCGCGCCAGGCGGTGAAGTGCTCGCCGAGGGCCATGATGTTGACGTCGTTGTCGACCATGACGGGCACCGGGATGCGCTCGCGCACGTAGGAGGGGACGTCGAAGCCGTCCCAGCCGGGCATGATCGGCGGGTTGACGGCGCGGCCGGTGTCGTGCTCGACCGGTCCGGGCAGGCCGATCCCGACGCCGAGGAGGTCGCCGACGGGGCGTCCGGCCTCGGTGAGGAGCGCGAGGCCGTGTTCGACGGTCCAGTCGAGGACGGCCTTGGGGCCCAGGGCGATGTCGAGGTCGGCGGTGGCGGCGGCGAGGACGTTCCCGGCGAGGTCGGTGACGGCGAGGCGGGCGTGGGTGGCGCCGAGGTCGGCGCCGAGGACGATGCGCGCGGCGGGGTTGAACGCGAAGGTGGCGGGGGGCCGGCCGCCGGTGGAGGCGGTCTCGCCGGTGGGGGCGATGAGGCCGGAGGCGAGGAGGGCGTCGACGCGGCCGGTGACGGTGGAGCGGGCGAGGCCGGTGATCGCCGAGAGTTCGGAGCGGGTCCGGGGCGTGCCGTCGCGCAGGAGTTGGAGCAGCGCTCCGGCGCCGACCGAGGCCCCGGGGGCGGGACGGCGGGGCACGGGAGAACCATCTGTCACAGGACTAGTGAACCACACGGGTTTGGACGAGGTCATGACGTAACTGTTTCATAACGCCGACAACTTTTGCTTGTGTTCTGTCATAAGTCTGTCCTACCGTCGTCATATGGCTCACGTCACGATCACCCCGCCGACCCTCTATCGGGCAGCGGTCATCGGCACCGGCTTCATGGGGCGCGTCCACGCGCGCGCCATCGCCGCCGCCGGAGGATCGGTCGCCGGGATCGCGGGGTCCACACCGGACAAGGCCCGTGAGGCCGCCGCCGACCTGCGCGCCGCCGCCGTCTTCGAGGACCCCGACGCGGCCATCGCCGCCGCCGACGTCGTCCACGTCTGCGTCCCCAACCACCTCCACGCCCCGATCGCCTTGGCCGCCATCGCCGCCGGTAAGCACGTCGTCTGCGAGAAGCCGCTCGCCACCGACGCCGCGACCGCCCTCGCCATGACCGAGGCCGCCGCCGCGGCGGGCGTCGTCGCCACGGTCCCGTTCGTCTACCGCTTCCACCCGATGGTCCGCGAGGCCCGCGCGAGGGTCGCCAGCGGACGCATCGGGCGCGTCACCCTCGCGCACGGCTCCTACCTCCAGGACTGGCTCCTGCGCCCCGACGACGACAACTGGCGCGTGGACGCCGACAAGGGCGGGGCGCTGCGCGCCTTCGGCGACATCGGGTCCCACTGGTGCGACCTGCTCGAGTTCGTCACCGGCGACCGCATCACCGCCGTCAACGCCCAGCTCGCCACCGCCAACCGCGAACGCTCCGGCCGTGAAGTCTCCACAGAGGACATCGTGACGCTGCAGTTCGCCACCGCCGCGGGCGCGGTCGGCTCCACCGTCATCAGCCAGGTCTCGGCCGGTCGCAAGAACCGGCTCCTGCTCGAGGTCTCCGGCACCGAATCCACCCTCGCCTTCGACCAGGAGCGGCCCGAGACCCTCTGGGTCGGCGGCCGCGACCAGAACGCGGTCCTCATGCGCGACCCCGACCACCTGCACCCCGACGCCGCCCGGCTCGCCCGCGTCCCCGCCGGGCACGCCCAGGGCTACCAGGACTGCTTCGACGCCTTCGTGGCCGACACCCGCGCGGCCATCGACGGCGAGGCCCCCGACGGCCTCCCGGCGTTCGCGGACGGCCTCCGCGCCGCCCGCCTCGCCGAAGCCGTCGCCGCCTCGGCCCGCACCCGCGACTGGGCGGAGGTGCCGCGATGACCGACGCGCCACTGCTCGCCATGCGCGGCATCGGCAAAGCCTTCCTCGGCGTGCCCGTCCTCGCCGGGGTCGACCTCACGGTCGGCCGCGGCGAGGTCCACGCCCTGGTGGGGGAGAACGGCGCCGGCAAGTCCACGCTCATGAAGATCCTCGCGGGCGTCCACACCCCGGACGCCGGCACCATCGAGCTGGACGGCCGCGCCGCCTCCTTCGCCCACCCCGCCGCCGCCCAGCGCGCCGGCATCGCCACCGTGTTCCAGGAGTTCAACCTCCTGCCCGAGCTCACCGTCGCCGAGAACATCCACTTGGGACGCGAACCGCGCCGCCGCGGCCGCATCGACCGCCGCGCCATGAACGGCGCCGCCGCCGCGGCCCTCGCCGACCTCGGCGTCCCCGACCTCGCCCCGACCGCGGCAGTGGGCTCGCTCTCGGTCGCGCACCAGCAGATCACCGAGATCGCGAAGGCCCTCTCCCAAGGAGCGGACCTCATCTGCATGGACGAGCCGACCGCCGCGCTCGCCGACGCCGAAGTGGCGCTGCTGTACCGGCTCGTGGAGCGGCTGCGCGAGCGCGGCGTCGCCGTCCTCTACGTTTCGCACCGGCTCCGGGAGATCTTCGACCTGTGCGAGCGGATCACGATCCTCAAGGACGGCCGCCTCGTCGACAGCGTCGCCACCGCCGACCTCACCCCCGACGAGCTGGTGACCCGCATGGTCGGGCGGCGCATCGAGGCCCAGTTCCCGCCCCCGCTGCCGGGCACCGAGCGCGGCGAGGTGCGGCTGCGGATCGACGGCGGCGGCAACGACTACGTGGACGGCATCGACCTCGAAGTGCGCGCGGGCGAGATCGTCGGCCTCGCCGGACTCCAGGGCTCGGGCCGCACCGAGATCGCCGAAGCGGTCTTCGGCATCGCCCCGTTCACCCGCGGCACCATGGCCGTCGACGGCCGACCGGTGCGGATCACGCGGCCCCGCAAGGCCATCGCCGCCGGGATCGCGCTCGTCACCGAGGACCGCAAGGCCCAGGGGCTCGCGCTGCGCCAGTCGGTGAAGGCCAACGCCCGCATGGTCCTCGACGCGAACGCCCGCGTCCACTCCCGGGAGCGCCTCGCCCGCGTCGACGGCATCCTCTCCAGCCTCGACCTCGTCGCGCGCGGCGGCGACCAGGAGGTCCAGTTCCTCTCCGGCGGCAACCAGCAGAAAGTCGTCGTCGCGAAATGGCTCGCCGCCGAACCCGGCGTCATCGTCCTCGACGAACCGACCCGCGGGATCGACGTGGGCGCCAAGCACAAGCTGTACTCGGTGATCCGCTCGCTCGCGGCCGAAGGCCTCGCGGTGCTCCTCATCGCCTCCGAGCTCATCGAGGTCATCGGCCTGGCCGACCGCATCGCGGTCCTCCACGACGGCCGCATCGCCGGGGAGCTCCCCGGCGGCGCCACCGAGCAGGAGGTCATGGCCTACGCGACCGGCAGACGTGAAGGGGCGCATCAGGAATGACCGCCTTCGCCCCTCGCCGCCTCGCCCCGCGCCGCCTTTCCACCACGGCCCTCATCTACCTCGCCCTCGCGGCGGTCCTCGCGGTCGGCGGCGCGGCCGTCGCCCTCGACGGCGGCAACCTCTTCGCCACCGCGAACCTCGTCGACATGCTCACCCGCACCAGCCTCACCGGGTTCCTCGCCATCGGCATGACCCTGGTGATCCTGTGCCGGTCCCTCGACCTCTCCGTCGGCTACGTCGCGGCCCTCTCCAGCCTGGTCGCCGCCACCACCATGGACGGGCGCGCCGCGAACGTCCCGCTCGCGGTCGGCCTGGTGCTGCTCGTCTCCGGGCTCATCGGGGCCGCGAACGGCGCGATCGTCGCCTTCCTCAAAGTCAACCCGTTCATCGCGACCCTCGGCACCGGCCTGATCCTCAAGGGCTACCTCGACACCGAGTACCAGGGCCCGGCCGGGGACGTGCCCGCCGTCTTCCAGCAGTTCGGGTACACGCGCATCGCGTTCGTGCCCGTCTCGGCGCTGGTGATGCTCGCGGTCGCCGCCGCCGCGATCTGGTTCCTGCGCTCGACGCGCACCGGCCACCACATGTACGCCGTCGGCGGCGACATCGACGTGGCCCGCATGTCCGGCATCCGCACCACCCGCGTCCTGCTCACCGCCCACGTCCTGTGCGGCATGTGCGCGGGGCTCGCGGGACTGCTGCTCGCCGCCCGGTTCGGCACCGGCTCTGCCGAGGCCTACACCAACCTGTACGAGCTCGACGCGATCGCCGCGGTCGTGCTCGGCGGCACCCTCCTCCTCGGCGGCAAGGGCGGCGTCGCCGGAACCGTCGCGGGCGTCGCGATCCTGGCCGTGCTCGACTCGGTGTTCAACGTGATGCAGATCGACCCGTTCGCCAAGGACGTGCTGCGCGGCGCCGTCATCATCACCGCCGTCGCCCTCTACGCCCGCCGCCAGCTCGACCGCACCGCCCGCAGACCCCGCTTCGCCGCGACCCCAGGGAGGCGGTCATGACGCGTTTCCGCGCCCTCGGCGCCGCCCTCCACGGCGCCGGCACCGTGTTCCTCCTGCTCGCGCTCACCTTCGCGGCCATAGCCGTCGTCAACCCCGGGTTCTTCGAGGCCCCCTCGGTCATGGCGTTCCTCAAGCAGGCCGCGCCGCTCGTCGTCCTCGCCGCCGGGCAGTACTTCGTGGTCGTCTCCGGGAACTTCGACCTCTCCGTGGGCGCGCTCGTGGGCGCGCAGGTGGTCATCGCCGCCCGGCTCATCGACGGCGTCGAGTCCCGAACGGTCCCGGTCATGCTCGTCATGCTCGCCTTCGGCATCGGCGTGGGACTCGTCAACGGCCTCGTCACCACCGTCCTCAAGGTCCAGTCGTTCATCACGACCCTCGGGATGCTCCTCGTCCTGTACGGCGCGATCCGGCTCTGGACCGGCGGCGCGCCCACCGGCGACCTCTCCGAGGCGTTCCGCACCCCCGGCCGGCTCGGCATCACCGGCGTGCCGCTCATCGGCCAGATCCCGTGGGCGCTGCTCATCATGCTCGCCGTCGGCGCGGGCGCGATCCTGCTGATGCGCACCAGGTTCGGCCGCGTCCTCATGGCCTCCGGCGACAACGAGCTCGCCGCGCGGCTCTCCGGAGCCCGCGTCGAGGCCGCCCGCACGGCCGCGTTCGTCCTCTCCGGTGTCTCCGCCACCATCGCGGGCATCCTCATCGGAGGGTTCGCGGGCGTCAGCGCCCAAGTGGGCGAAGGCCTCGAGTTCACCGTCATCACCGCCGTCGTCCTCGGCGGCGTCGCACTCGGCGGCGGGCGCGGCACCGCCCTCGCCGCCATGGCCGGGGCGCTCGCCATCGAAGCCCTGTTCACCCTGTTCAACCAGATGGCGCTGCCCGCGACGCTCCGGCCCGCGGTCCAGGGCGCCATCATCATCGCCGCCGTCGCCTACGCGGCCCGGCGGCGCATCCGACCCGCACCGCAACCTACTGCCGCTCCCTCATGAGAAGAAGGTTCCGCACCATGCAGACGACACGCCTCGCCCTCGCCGCGGCGGCCGCCCTCGGGCTGCTCCTCGCCACCGGCTGCACCACCGACACCCCCACCGAACCGGCCGACGACGCGACCACCGAAGGATCAGGCGACGAGTGGTTCGTCCAAGCCGAGTACGACGCCCAGCTCGCCCAGCGCGACATCGCGCCCGAAGGCGACCCGGCCACCCCCTGGCTGCAGGCGATCGAACCCGAATGGGTCGACACCGGCGAGTTCACCCGCGAAGGCGGCGACGCCACCGTGTGCTTCTCCAACGCCTCCGTCTCCAACCCGTGGCGCGTCACCGGCTGGATCACCATGCAGGAGCAGGTGAAGGTCCTCCAAGCGGCCGGCGAGATCGGCGAGTTCCGCACCTCCGACGCCGGCGACGACGACGACCAGCAGATCTCCGACATCCAGGCGTTCGTCGACTCCGGCGAATGCGACGCCCTCATCATCTCGCCCTCGACCACCGCCACCCTCACGCCCGCCGTCGAGACCGCCTGCGCCTCGGGGATTCCCGTGATCGTCTTCGACCGCGGCGTCAACACCGACTGCGCCACCACCTTCATCCACCCGATCGGCGGCTACGCGTACGGCGCCGACGCCGCCGAGTTCCTCGTCGACAACCTCGAACCCGGCTCGACCGTCCTCGCCCTGCGCATCCTCCCCGGCGTCGACGTCCTCGAGCACCGCTGGGCCGCCGCGCAGCAGATCTTCGGCGACTCCGAGCTCGAAGTCCTCGGCGACGAGTTCACCGGCGGCGACGCCGCCGAGATCAAGAACATCGTCACCCAGTACCTCCAGCGCGGCGACGTGGACGGCATCTGGATGGACGCCGGCGACGGCGCCGTGGCCGCCGTCGAGGCGTTCGAGGACGCCGGCAAGCCCTACCCGGTCATGGCCGGCGAGGACGAACTCTCCTTCCTGCGCAAGTGGGACGAGACCGGCATGACCGCGATCGCCCCGGTCTACTCCAACTTCCAGTGGCGCACGCCCGTCCTGGCTGCGACCATGATCCTCAGAGGCGAGCAGGTCCCGGCCGAGTGGATCCTGCCGCAGGAGCCGATCACGGAGGCTGACTTGGACGACTACCTCGCACGCAACGCCGACATGCCCTCGCTCCACTACGCCAAGTTCGGCGGCGAGGACCTGCCAGGCTTCCCCGACGCCTGGCGCGACCGTTGACGCGCGCGCTCGGCGTCAACACCTGGGTCTGGGTCTCGCCGCTCGACGACGAGGCCCTGGCCCGGCTCGCGCCCCGCGTGCGCGACTGGGGGTTCGACGCGATCGAACTCCCCGTCGAGTCGCCGGGCGACTGGGACCCGCACCGCGCCGGTGAACTCCTGCGGGAACTCGGACTCGACGCCACGGTCGTGCTCGTGATGGGACCCGGCCGCGAACTCGTGGACGCCCCGCACGCCGTCGTCGCCGAGACCCAGGAGTACCTGCGCCGCGTCGTCGACACCGCCGTCGCCGTGGGCTCCAAGGTGATCGCCGGACCCGCCTACACCTCGGTCGGCCGCGCCTGGCGCCTCCCCGACCGCGCCGCGGCCTACCGCGAACTGCGCGCCAACCTCGCACCCGTGGCCGAGTACGCCGCCGAACGCGGCGTCACCGTCGCCGTGGAACCCTTGAACCGCTACGAGACCAGCCTCATCAACACGGTCGACCAGGCACTGGACGCATTGGACGGACTGCCCGGCACCGCGCTGGCGCTGGACGTCTACCACATGAACATCGAGGAGACCGACATCCCGGCCGCGATCGTGCGCGCCGGGGACCGGATCGCGCACGTCCAGGTGTGCGCCAACGACCGGGGCGCGCCGGGCCGCGACCACCTGCCGTGGCGCGAGATCCTGCACGCGCTCGACCTCGCCGGGTACACCGGACCCCTTGTCATCGAATCGTTCACCGCGCACAATGCCACTATCGCGACGGCCGCCTCCATCTGGCGGCCGCTCGCGCCGACCCAAGACGCCCTCACCGTCGACGGACTGACCTTTCTGAGGAGTCTCACCGATGACTAGACCGATCACCCTGTTCACGGGCCAATGGGCCGACCTGCCCTTCGAGGAGGTGTGCCGCCTCGCCGCCGAGTGGGGCTACGACGGGCTCGAAGTGGCCTGCTGGGGCGACCACCTCGACGTGGTGCGCGCCGCCGAGGACGACGACTACGTCGCCGAGCGCAAGAAGCTCCTCGAATCCCACGGCCTGGGCCTCTGGGCGATCTCGAACCACCTGGTGGGCCAAGCGGTCTGCGACGACCCGATCGACGACCGCCACCGCGCGATCGTCCCGTCCCGGGTGTGGGGCGACGGCGAGCCCGAAGGGGTCCGCCGCCGCGCCGCCGAGGAGATGAAGGCGACCGCGCGCGCCGCCGCGAAGCTCGGCGTGGACACCGTCATCGGGTTCACCGGCTCGGCCGTGTGGAAGTACGTCGCCATGTTCCCGCCGGTCGCCGAGGCGGTGATCGAGGCGGGCTACGACGACTTCGCGGCGCGCTGGAACCCGATCCTCGACGTGTTCGACGAGGTCGGCGTGCGGTTCGCGCACGAGGTCCACCCCTCCGAGATCGCGTACGACTACTGGTCGACGCAGCGCGCCCTCGAGGCGGTCGGGAACCGGCCCGCGTTCGGGCTCAACTGGGACCCGAGCCACATGGTGTGGCAGGACATCGACCCGGCCGCGTTCCTGTGGGACTTCCGGGAGCGGATCTACCACGTGGACTGCAAGGACACCAGGAAGCGGCTCGACGGGCGCAACGGGCGGATGGGATCGCACCTGCCGTGGGGCGACCCGCGGCGCGGCTGGGACTTCGTCTCGACCGGGCACGGCGACGTGCCGTGGGAGGACTGCTTCCGGGTCCTCAACGCGATCGGCTACGAAGGGCCGATCTCGATCGAGTGGGAGGACGCGGGCATGGACCGCCTGCGCGGCGCGCCCGAAGCCCTCGCGTACGTGCGGGACCTGAACTTCGAGCGGCCGGCGGCGTCCTTCGACGCCGCCTTCAGCTCCGAATAGGACGAGTATCCCGGGCCGCCTCGGCGGCCCGGGATACTGCTACGCGAAGGCGAACAGCGGCGGGAAGACCAGCACGACCACCCACGCCCAAGCGGCGTACACCGGCACGTAGTCGGTCTGCCAGCGCTCGAGCCGCGCGAACCGCCCGCGCCGCCTGACGACGGCCCAGTACAGCCACGCCGACCAGGCGAGGTTGACGAACAGGACGAGGTTCTCGCCGAGCGCCGCGCTCTTGTTCGGGGTGAACCCGAACTCGGTGATGCGCCCGAGGATCGCGACGAGCACGAGCACGTCGATGAGCAGGGCCGCGACGACGAGCGCGAGCTGCATCCAGTCGAAGACCCCGGCGGGCGCGCCCGGGTCGCGGGCCGAGATCGAGTACAGGACCAGGGCGAGCACGACCACCAGGAGCAGGTCGAACAGGATGAGCATGTCGCGCTCGACGTCGATCGCGTTGGTGGTCACCGCGATCGCGACGAGCACGGCCACCAGCGTCACCGCGAACAGCGGTGTGAAGACGCGGGTGAGCACGGGCGCCATGTTCTCGATGACGCTCTGCTTGGCCTCGACCAGCCAGGCGGCGACCACGACGGCGGCCGCGCCGCCGCAGGGGAGGAGCCATTCGCTGATGAAGGTCTCCGCGTCGATCCCGATGGCGCTGAAGGTGCCCACGGTGATGCCGGTGAGCACGCCGCCGCCGAGCCCGATGAGGACGAGGTAGATGAACCACTCGCCGGTGAAGCGGATGAAGTCCATGCGGCGCTGCCCGGAGCGCCAGTCGCCCGCGGCGTAGGCGATGCCGACGACGAGCCACAGCGCGATCGGCAGGTGGATCGCGGTGAGCACTATGGACTGCGAATCGGTGTCGAACGGGTAGGCGTTCGCGGCGACGGCGCCGAGGGCGAACAGCCCGATGAGCGCGGCGGCGGTGCCGCGGCCGGTGTCCCGCCGCAGCGCGAAGTAGAGCGCGAGCGGGGCGAGCACGAGCATGCCCAGGTTGCGGACGTAGAACTCGGCGCTGTCGTCGAAGCCGAAGCCGAACAGGGCCGGGAGCTTCACGGCGAGCGCGCCGAGGGCGGCGCAGACGACCATGACGAGGAGGCCGCGACGGCGCTCGGCGGCGGCGGACGCGTCCTCGTCGGTGAGGACGAGCTGCTTCCAGAGCCGGTCGGAGTGCTCGCGGGCGAACTCGCGGGAGAGCTCGTCCATGCGGCCCATGCGCTTGACGGCGATGAGGAAGGCCTCGTCGGGGTGGAGGCCCGTGGCGGTGAGGTCGGCGACGCGCTCGCGGAGGTGGTCCTCGAGTTCGTCCACATCGGAGTCGGTGACGGCGCGGCGGCGGAGCATGTACGTCCGCCACTCGGCTATCTGCGTCTCGAGTTCGGTGTCGTTCTCGTTCTCGGTCATGTTCACCCCTCCAGTGCGGGCGCCGCGATCGGGCCGATCGATCGGGTGGCGTTCCAGATGTCTTGCAGCGCTTCGGTGACGGCGTCCCACTGCTTGCGCTGCTCGGCGAGTTCGCGGCGGCCTTCGGGGGTGATGGCGTAGTACTTGCGGCGGCGCCCGCCTTCGGGGGTGCGCCAGTGGGCCTCGACGTAGCCGAGCCGTTCGAGGCGGTGGAGGAGGGGGTAGAGCAGGCCCTCGGTCCATTCGAGGCGGCCGCCGGAGCGCTCGCTGATCTCCTTGAGGATCGCGTACCCGTAGCTCTCCTCCTCGGCGAGGATGCCGAGGACCAGGGGGGTTGCCGAGGCGGCGACCAGGTCTTTGGCGATGTGCATGAGGGGGTGCCTCCTAACCCTAGTAGTTCTATGCCTTGAGGTTCTATGCATCGTAGCGCTAGGGTTCGCTGACCGTCAACTCCGCCCGGAAACGCGAAACGTCGTCGCGTCACGTGCGACGGCGACTTCTTGTCGGACCGCTGTGGGATGGTGGTCTTTTCGCTGGTAGTGGTGAAGGTGGGAACGGGCGGGTACCCGGGGCCACCCGTACGCCCGCGCGCGAGCGCGCCGCGCAAGGCGGCGCCGCCCGCCAAGGGCCGCGCTCGGCCGCGAGGGCCGCCCGGCCGCGTCCGCGGGAGCGGCTCAGGCCTCCGGCCGGCCGATCCGCAGCCGCTCGAAATCGATGACGAGATCGGCCCGGTGCCGGGCCGCGCGGATGCGCTCGGCGTTGCGCTCGTCGACCTCGGCCACCCACGACCGCGCGTGCTCCGGCGACTTCCCGAACCGCTCGTGCCGCGCGACCAGCCGCGCGAGGCGCAGCGGCTCCGGCGTCTCGCAGTACCAGACCTCGGTGAGCGCCTTGCGCACCTCCGGCCAGGGGCCGGACTCGTCGAGCAGGTAGTTCCCCTCGGTCACCACCACCTCGGCGCTCGGCGGCACCGCGATCGACCCGGCCACCGGCTCGCCGACGCGGCGGTCGAACTCCGGCGCGTACACCGTCGAATCCGAGTGGGCCGCAATGCGTTCGAGGAGCGCCAGGTATCCGTGCCCGTCGAACGTGTCGATCGCGCCCTTCCGCGCGCGGCGGCCGAGCCGCACGAGCTCGGCGTTCGCGAGGTGGAACCCGTCCATCGGCACCTGCACCGCGCGCTCCCCGGCCGGGTCGAGCGCGTGCGCGAGCCACGCGGCGACGGTCGACTTGCCCGCCCCGGGGCAGCCGGCGATGCCGATGAGCACGCGCCCGCCTCCCGCGCGCAGGGTCCGCACGCGGTCGAGCAGGAGCTGAGGGTCGTCTGCGATGTCCACGCGCCGAACCTATCCGACCGGGAACGACACGAACGGCTCGGTCAGGTGCGAGGAGGCCACGTGCAGCCGCCCATCGGTCCGCAGCACCCGCTCCCGCGAGCGCCGTGCCTCGTCCGGGTCCATCTCATAGGCGTAGGCGAGGTCCAGGTAGAGCAGCTGGACCGCGTGCACCAGGAGATCGCCGGTGACCACCGCCGACTCGCGGCCGGAGTCGACGAGCACGCTCTGGTGCCCCGGGGTGTGGCCCGGCGTGGCGACGACCCGCGCGCCGTCGCGCAGCGGCGCGTCGCCGTCGAGGAGTCGCAGCTGCCCGGCCGCCTGGAGCGGTTCGAGGAGGGCCGCCCGCAACTCGGGGTTGAGAGCGTCGACGGCATCGGCCTCGGCCCGCTGCAACACGTACTCGGCGTTCGGGAAGAACGGGCTCCGGTCACCGCTCGGGCCGGCGCCGCCCGTGGTGACGGCCTCCTCGGTCACGACCGCCCAGCCCACGTGGTCGGTGTGGAGGTGCGTGAGCACCACGGAGTCGACCTCGGCGCGGTCGATGCCGGCCGCCGCCAAGGACTCGGGGAGCCTGCCGGGCAGGGGCGTCCAAGCGGCCAGGCTGTCGGCGGGCCCGATCCCGGCGTCCACCACCGTGATCCCCTGCGGACCGCGGATCGCGAACGCGCGGAAATTGAGGACCCAGCGGCCCGCTGCGTTGACCGAGCCGGGATCGAAGCTGTCGGCCGCCGCCCATTGCCCGGCCTCGGCCGCGGGAAACGCCGCGTCCCTCGAAGCGAACGGGAAGGTCCCCTCGCCGTCGGCGAGGGCGATGATCTCGGTCGAGCCGAGGCGGATCACAGGGGTCATGCCGCGATCCTGCCACGCCCGGACCGGCCCGTTTGCCCTGGAGTCCACTCCAGGTCGTAGGCTGCGAGCGGTAACACCGAACCAGAGGGGGCGAGGCCATGACACGCGTGGCGGTGACCGGCGGCAGCGGCAAACTCGGACGCGCCTGCGTCCGCGACCTGATCGAGCACGGCTACGAGGTCGTCAACCTCGACCGCGCGCCCTCCCCCGACGACCTGGCGCCCTGCGTCCAGATCGACCTCGCCGACTACGGCCAGGTCGCCTCCGCCCTCACCGGCGTCGACGACCGCTACGACCGCCTCGACGCCGTCGTCCACCTCGCCGCCATCCCCGCCCCGGGCCTGCGGCCCGACTCGGCGACCTTCCGCAACAACATGCTGAGCACCTACAACGTGTTCGCCGCCGCCAAGACCGCCGGCATCGACAACATCGTCTGGGCCTCGAGCGAAACCGTGCTCGGCCTCCCCTTCGAGACCCCGCCGCCCTACCTCCCCGTCGACGAGGAGTACGAGCCGCGCCCCGAATCCACCTACTCGCTCGTCAAGACCCTCGAAGAGGCCATGGTCGGCCAGTTCTGCCGCTGGAACCCCGCCCTCAAGGCGACCGGC
Organism: Glycomyces sp. NPDC049804; assembly: GCF_040674615.1. Lineage (NCBI taxonomy): Bacteria > Bacillati > Actinomycetota > Actinomycetes > Glycomycetales > Glycomycetaceae > Glycomyces > Glycomyces sp. NPDC049804. The sequence goes on along the minus strand of NZ_JBFAMQ010000021.1, from coordinate 7,374 downwards.
CTGCGCTTCTCCAACGTCATGTACGTCGAGGACTACGCCGCCTTCACCGGCTTCGAGCACGACCCGGCCCTGCGCAATTGGAACCTCTGGTCGTACATCGACGCCCGCGACGGCGCGCTGGCGATCCGGCTCGGCCTCGAACGCGAAGGCACCGGCAAGGAGGTCTTCGTGATCGCCTCCCCTGACACCGTGATGTCCACGCCCACACCGGAACTCGTGCAGGCCCACTACCCCGGCCTCGAGCTCAAGCGCCCCGTCGAGGGCCACGAGACGCTGCTCTCGATCGACAAGGCCCGCCGGATCCTCGGCTACGACCCGAAGCACACCTGGCGCGACCACGTCTGAGCGGCGACGGGAGCGGGCGGGACCGCGGTCCCGCCCGCTCCCGTTCCCTCAGCCCGCGATCAGCTCCTGCGCCTTCGCGGTGTAGCCGCGGATCTCCTCCTGCCACGCGAACGTGTCGGTCTCGATCGCCGCGTACTGCTCGGCCACGATCGCGTCGTAGGTCGAGTCCGCAGTGCGGCGGTAGCCGGTCTCATCCCCGCACGCGGCGAAGGCCATCGCCATGTCGACCTCGTACGCGCGCTTGCCCTCGAAGTCGGCGGGCACGTCCCGCGGCAGGTCCGGCACCGGCGGGCGCGTGTCCGCGGCGGTCCCGCTCTCGGGCGTGAAACCGGGGTCGAACGGTTCGCCGGTGTAGAGCATCGCGGAGTAGTCCAGCATCGCGAGCCGCCCCGAGTCGTCGAACTCCCAGCCGGGGTAGCCGGCCTCGCCGATGCAGTCGAGGAAGCCGCTTTGGGAGCCGGCCGTTCGCTCCGCGTACGCGGCCTCGATCGCGTCGAGGTCCACGGACGGTTCGGCGGGCCGCCACTGCCAGGCGAGGTAGCCGCCGTCGATGTCGATCTCGACCTGCCGCGGCTCGCCGTACAGCGCCTCGATCATCTCGAGCTGGCAGCCGCCGGGCTTCGGCCCGCTCGGCGTCACGCCGTCCCCGAAGTCCAGTGAACCGTCCTCTGAGGACCCGGTGCCGTCTTCCGGCGTCCACGTCCCCTCAAGGGCCGCAGTGGCCTCCTCGCCTTGGTACGCGACGCTCCAGGCCCGCCGCTCGTCGTCGGGCAGCGACTCGAACGCCGAGTTGTCGAACTCCGGGGCGTCGTCCGTGAACGAGTCGGGGAACGTCGCCTCGTAGTAGTCCTGCGTCTCTTGGGAGTCGAACATCTCCTCGGTCTCGGCCCACCAGCCGAAGCCCCACTCCGCCGCGATGCCCGCCTCGGGCAGGAAGTCCCGGGTCGGGTAGTAGTCGACGAGCGAGAGGAGCTCGATCGGCTCGTGCTGCCCCAGTTCGCGCTGGTCGTGCACGGTGAAGCCCTGCTCCTCGAGGCAGTCGGCGATCACCCGGTCCTCGGCCGCGTCCAGCTCGTTCGTGAGCCGGATGTTCTCGTTGGCCATATCGAGCATCCCGGCCGCGTCCACCGCGTCGCCCTCCGCCTTGTCGGTCGCCTCGTCGGAGCCGCCGCCCGCATCGGTGCACGCCGCCGCGGCGGCCAGGACCCCGATCAGCGCCGCCGCGTGCCGCCAGCGCGGCGCGGGGCGGCCGTTCCGTTCTGTTCTCCGCATACGCCGGAGACGCCGCGGGCCGCGGGCGCGGTTGCCTGCGCCGCGGACTAACCGAGGCGCTTGCGCCATTCGAGGTCCGTGATCCGCAGCCGGGTCTTCGCCGAACCGTCCCAGGAGGTCCGGAACCCGTGCGCCTCGAGCGCCTCGATCACTTCGCGACCGATCGCGACGGTGTCCTCCGGAGCGTTCGACCGGGACCCGTACGCGAGGTACAGCACGCCGTCGCCCGCGGTCTCGGTGTCCTGCATGTGGAAGAAGACGTAGCCGCGGTCCTCGGGGCCGGCCTCCGCCCAGATCTCGGCCGTGCCGCAGTTCTGGCAGCACGCGAAGTGCTCGCGGGCGACGATGCCGCCGCGGCTGATCGCCGCGAACGCCTCGGTCAGCCGGTCGCAGTCCGTCACGCCCCAGTCCGCCTGCTCGGCGACGCGCTCGCGCCACATCGGCGCGAGGATCTCGCGCGCCTGCGCCTTGGTGACCGGCGGATCGGCCTCCGACATGTCCACAAGCGACTCCACCATCTCGTCGAACGACAGGTAGCCCTCGGAGAGGTACCGGGCCGCGAGCACGGTCGTCTCCGCTGCCGTCGCGGGGGCGGGCGCGGGCACGGGCTCGGGGTGCCACCACTTCGCGGGCTCCCACGGATGCGCGCCCTCCCAACCGGTCTCGTCGCGCGCCCAGGCCACGAACACCGCAGCGGCCGCCTCCACGTCGAGCGACGCCTCCATCCAGGGCTCGTCGCCGACGCGGAACGACACTTCGACGCGGCCGGAGCCCTCGTCGCCCGCCGCCTGGATGCAGTCGTGCGGCAGGTCGGGGACGCGCTGGACGACGATCCACTCGGCGGACCCGTCGTCCAGTCCGCGCACCCGGTCGGCGAGGGCGTCCGCGGTGGGGTGCGCGAAGCGCCGGTCCCGGTCGTCGTGGCCGCGGACCGGCAGCGGTGCGGCAGGGGTGTCGCTCATGCGGCCACCCTACGACGCCGCCTCCAGCGGGTGCGGCGGGCGGGTCAGACCTGGTGCCAGACGTGGAAGTCGTCGTACTTGTGGATGCCGGGGGCCCCGCCGATCTCGCGCACGGCCTCCTGCAGCGCCCGCAGCTGATCGACCCGCATCGGCAGCGCCGCCTCGTCGGGCTGGTACGTCCACCCGCGCGGGTAGTCGACGCCCGGCTGGACGGACATCTCGACGTGGCAGCCGAGCAGGTGCGAGACGGGGTGCTCGTCGCACCAGGCCACCAGTCGGTCCACAGTGGCCGCGAAGGCGTCCCAGTCCTGCACGTACAGGCGGCCGGGGTAGAAGGTGTCGCCGGTGAGCAGGAGCCGCGTCCACCGGTCGTAGAACACCGTCGCCGAGGCGTGGTGGCCCGGCCCCGGCACGACGTCGACCACGCGCCCGCCCAGGTCGAGCTCGCGCGGCGTCGCGGGCCAGTCCGCGAACCCGAAGAACGCCTTGACCGCATCGAGACCGGGACCGACCACAGTGGTGTGCGGGCGGTCCGTGAACTGCGCGTCCGCGGCCTTGTGGTCGCCGTGTCCGTGGGTGTGGGCGACGATCAGCCGGTACCCGCTCCGCGGATGCCTCGCGAGCCAGTCGTCGATGTGCGCGTCCACGATCGCGCGCAGCGGGAAGTACTCCGGTTCCGGCGTCGCCCCGGTGTCGACGAGCAGTGCCGCGTCATTGCCGAAGAGCAGGAACATGAAGGGCGCCTCGTAGTTGACCGACTTGTTCTGGCGCATGATCACCGTGTGCTCGTCGGCGTGGTGCGACTGGATCTCCGGGGCCGGATCGTGCTTGGGCGACGGCCAGCCCGCGTGCCAGTCGACCTCCAGATCCGGCACGCACCCGCCCGGACGGAACCGCACCGGTCGATGCGACATGGTCTCCTCCTCAGCGAACGCGGGCCCCGCCTGGAATGCGGCGGCCCCGGCGGCGAGCGTACTCAATGCCCCGGCGGCGAGCACGGAACGGCGGCTTGCAACGGTCACGGCGACTCCGATCGACTCCGCATCGCCGCGGGGCCGGTCCCGGCCCGCGGCTGCGGGAACCCAGTCTCACCGGCCTGGCGCCGCCGTACCTCGCCTCTCGGAATGAACTGCGCCCCAACTAGTCTCGACCAAAGTCGCAGGACGGGTCCGTCCCCGGTCGGAGCCGCGCCTCCACCCGCCTGGAACGAGGCGGCAGATTTCACCCGAACCCGGGCAACCCCGTCCCGCGGCAACGGCGTATTCCATGCGTTCCCGCCTCCCCGCAGAAAGCCAGGTCGATGCGTCGCCTCCTCATTCCCGCGCTCGCCGGAGCGCTCGTCCTCTCCGCCTGCAGCGAACCGGAGACCGAGGTCACCGAGCAGGACATCGCCGCCATCGAGGCGAGCCTCGTGAACGGCTCGACGCTGGCCTGGGAGCTGACCCAGGCCGAGACGCGGGTCGCGAGCATGTGCATGCAGGACGAGGGGTTCACGGTGCATGACACGAACCGCCTGCACGGCAGGATGATCCCGAACCGCTTCGAGGGGTTCGACGCCCCGTACGCGCGCATCCCCACGGTCGCGCAGGCCGAGAAGTTCGGCTTCGGCACCTGGGTGTGGGCGACGGACTCCGATGCGGCCCTGGCGATGCGCGAGGACGTCGACTACCTCGCCTACACCGCCGACGACATGGGATGGCTCTCGGAGGCCGAGGACGAGTCCTATGAGGAGTGGCAGGCGATGGGCGCAGAGTACCACGAGGAGTGGACCGCGGCCTTCGTCGGCGCCGAGCGCGCCGCCTATGACGCGGCCCTGTCGGAGGCGTTCGAGGAGGCCGACTCCGACGCGGAGTTCGAGGACATCGACGTCGGCTCGCAGCCGCCCTTCGGCGGCTGCGAGCTGGAGACGATCGAGATCGTCTACGGCGGACCGGTCCACCACGAGACCGAGGGCGATGAGTACTGGGCGAGGCCCGACACGGAGAGCCCGCTCACGTGGATCGGCGACGGCGAGCTGTACGCCGAGCTCTCGGCGGACTACGCCGATCAGGAGCAGGACTTCCTCGTCTGCGTCGGCGAACGCGGGCACGGCGAGTGGGAGTTCGACGATTTCGGGTGGCTGCCGACCGGGTCCTACATGGACCAGTTGTACGGCAACGACACCGGGGGCGCGGAGGGCGTGCCGCCGCTCACCGACGCGGCCGAGGACGCCGACGACCCGGTCGCCTTCGAGTTCGCCATGGCCCTCGACTTCGCGCAGTGCGCCGAAGAGGCCGGCCTGCGTGAGGGCGCCGACAAGGCGTGGGCGCGCATGAGCGTCGCGAAGGTCATCGACCGCGAGGCCGAGGTGTATGCCTGGGAGCAGCAGATCGAGGGGTACCTGGCGAACGCGCAGGAGTACCTCGCCGGCAAGTAGCCGCACCGCAGCCGATGCCGTTGCCTGCCGGTGCCGGTACTAGGCCCGTTGCGGTTGCGGTTGCGGTTGCGGTTGTGGTTGTGGTTGTGGTTGTGGTTGTGGTTGTGGTTGTGGTTGTGGTTGTGGTTGTGGTTGTGGTTGTGGTTGCGGTTGCGGTTGCCGTTGCCGTTGCGCGTTAAGGAAAGGCGATGCGAGGCAGCGCCGAGGGTAGTGGCAGGGCTCAGGTCCAGGGCTCAGATCGACTCAGGTACGCGCGGCAGGTCGGGTGCGCCGTCTATGGGTTCGACGGTGCCGACGATCGCGATCTCGCCGTCGTCGAAACGGTCGTCATCGAGCACGACTTTGCCGTGGCTGCCGTCGGCGGCGACGAGGGTCCAGCGGAACTCCTCTGCCGTCTCCGGCCCGAACAGGACCCGGCGCTTCGTTCTCGTGGCGAGCTCGACGGCCACATCGAGGAGCTCGGGTTCGCCCGCGTGTGAAGCGAACGCGTCGAAGCCGACGAACTCCGCATACGAGCCCTGCTCCGAACCGGCGGCGACCTGGGCGAGGACTGGTTCGACCACGGGAGCGGCGAAGGCGCTGCCGTCCCAGACCTCGATCTGATCGCGGGGAATCGCGAAGGCGTCGGCGACTTCTGCGGCAAGGAGGCCGAGGTCCACCGGTTCTATGAACACGATCGTGTAGTCGCGCATCAGGCCCGCTCCTGTCCCTGATTGAACACGTTTCGTGCAGTTTCCCATGTTTTATCCGTCATGTGGTGGGCGAATCGGGCGATTCGCGGGTCTCGCTCGGCCGCTTCCCGGTCTCCCTGGTGTTCCTTCAACCCTTTTAGTGCGGTGTACTCGAGCTTGTTCAGCTCTGCGAAACCCTTGCCGCGCACGGGATAGACAGTCCCCGTGGGCTTGACGCCGTACGTACGGTCGTTGATCGTGTACAAATTGTCACGCACGTATGTAGCCCGGCCGCTCCAGATCTCGGCGATGTCCGCGTCAGTGTCAACGCCGGGCAGCACGACCGTGTTCTGCTCCTTGGCCGGGCTCTTCATTTGGATCTTCCCGAGGAAGTGCCGCTTGCTGATGCCGTTCGGCGCAACTGAGGCGACCGGTCCTTTGAGCGGCAAGGGCTCCTACGCGGACGCAGTGCCCACCAGGTGGTTCCAACTCGGATTCCCGGCGCCCCCGCGAATGGCGCCCGCGCAGCGGTGGCGACAACAACTCCGAGTGCGTCGAGCTGGCCGCTTGCCCGGAAGGCGACGGGTTCCATGTCCGTGACTCCAAGCTCGGCAATGCCTCCCCGGTCTTCGACCTCACGCCCGGCGACCTGACAAGCCTTCTGGGCCACGCCCGCTGAGACCGCGTCCAACGTTCGGAGTCGGCCGTGTCGGTGCATCGACACGGCCGCTCTCTCTTGGCGCCATCAGGTAGCGCCTTCGAATGCGATTGAGAGTGCGGAACCGCAGGGCGACAACAAGGCCTCGTACAGCCCTGGCCGATTTCCGGCTGCCCGGAGCGATGGCCACGGGGTTCAATCAGGCAGCGACAACAGGGTGGCGGTTGGGCTCGGATCGCTTCCCGGCTTCCTGGCCGGGTGAGTCCGGGGTTCAACCGGGCAGCGACGACGAGGTGGCAGCAGGGCGCGGGTCGCTCTCCGGCTCTCTGGCGGGGCGTGTCCAGGGTTCAATCAGGCGGCGACAAAGAGGTCTGAGGGTTCTCGGGGCGGATCATCGGCTGCCCGGTAAGCGGTGCTTGCGGTCCAAGCGGGCAGCGACAACGAGGTCCCATTGCGCTTGGGCCGGACCTCGGCTCCCCGCCAGGAACGGGTTGCGGTTCAAGCCGGCAGCGATGGGAGGGTGTGTGGCGGGGCCGGATTCCGGCCTTGGGCATGCCGAGGGGCCCGAACCCATGTGGGTCGGGCTGCGCTGCTTGGTGTTGCCGCGCTTCCCCCAGCAGTCTGCCTGCTGGGGCAGGTTAAGAACGGTGGCGGCCCGTAGTCGACAGGGGCCGGTGCCGTCTGGTCCAGCGCTGCTTCGGCTTGGCGTGCCTGACTTGGTGCCGCGAAGCGTGCTCGGCACTTCGCCTTCGCTGCCCGCATCGCGGCAATAGCCCGATCGCGGTCAATGGCCTCGGCCATGCCGTCAAGGTCGGGCTTCATGGCCTCGGACCATTCGGTCCGGTAGAGCCCGGTGGGGAAGATGTCCCATTCGGTGCCCTGGTTCTCGGCATCCATGTCGGCATCGGTGCGCCAGTCGGAGCAGCCGCACCCGGAGTGCTCCTCGGGGGCGCTTGCGAGGCCGTGGCCGTCGTGGCCGTCGTGGTGGGTGATGACCGCTTGTCCGGGGCCGGTCTTCTCCACGCTCCAGCCCGCAGTGTGGATGCGGCC
>NZ_JBFAMQ010000020.1:0-61160 GCF_040674615.1 Glycomyces sp. NPDC049804 | reverse complement strand
GCGGCAACTACCGCGGCACGTTCGGCGGTTCCGGCGGCGGTGCCGCAGGCGGCGCCGGCGGCGCGGGCGGTTCCGGTCCTTCGACCGGTGCGCCGGCTCCCTACCGCGGCGGCGGTGGCCGCGCGGGCGGCGGCGGCAAGGCCCGCGGCGGCGGTGCGGCCGGCGCGTTCGGTCGCGGCGGACCCCGCGGCAAGTCCCGCAAGTCGCGTCGTCAGCGGCGCCAGGAGTTCGACAACCTCGCAGCGCCGAGGATGCAGTCGGGCGCTCCGCGCGGCAACGGCGAGACCATCCGCCTGGCCCGCGGCGCGTCGCTCTCCGACTTCGCCGACAAGATCGGCACCCTGCCGGGCACCCTCGTCCAGGAGCTGTTCTCCTTGGGCGAGATGGTGACCGCGACGCAGTCGGTGTCCGAGGAGACGTTCGAGCTGCTCGGCGCCCACCTCGACTGGGACATCAAGATCGTGTCCCCCGAGGAAGAGGACCGCGAGCTGCTGTCGCAGTTCGGCATCGACCTCGACGCCGAGGACAAGGACACGTTCGTCGCGCGTCCCCCGGTCGTCACGGTCATGGGCCACGTCGACCACGGTAAGACGAAGCTGCTGGACGCCATCCGGTCCTCCAACGTCGTCGCCGGCGAGGCGGGCGGCATCACCCAGCACATCGGCGCGTACCAGGTGCACGTCGAGCACGAGGGCGAAGACCGCGCGATCACCTTCATCGACACCCCGGGCCACGAGGCGTTCACCGCCATGCGTGCCCGAGGCGCGAACGTCACCGACATCGTGGTGCTCGTGGTCGCGGCCGACGACGGCGTCATGCCGCAGACGGTCGAGGCCCTGAACCACGCGAGCGCCGCCGGCGCCCCGGTCGTGGTCGCGGTCAACAAGGTCGACCTGCCCGACGCGAACCCGGCCAAGGTCCGCCAGCAGCTGACCGAGTACGGCCTGGTCGCCGAGGAGTACGGCGGGCAGACCATGTTCGTCGACGTGGCCGCCAAGCCGCGCATCGGCATCTCGGACCTGCTCGAAGCGGTCCTGCTCACCGCCGACGCGTCCCTGGAGCTCGAGGCTTCGGAGACCGGCAACGCGCAGGGCATCGCGATCGAGGCGCACCTCGACAAGGGCCGCGGCCCGGTCGCGAGCGTCCTGGTCCAGAAGGGCACGCTGCGGGTCGGCGACTCGATCGTCGCGGGCGGCGCGCACGGCCGCGTCCGGGCGATGCTCGACGCCGACGGCAACCGCGTCACCGAGGCGACCCCGTCGTTCCCGGTGCAGGTGCAGGGCCTCGCGTCCGTCCCGATGGCGGGCGACGTGTTCCTCGCCGCCGACGACGACCGCACGGTCCGCCAGATCGCCGAGCAGCGCCAGGCACGGCGCCGCGCGGCCCAGCAGGCGGCCCGCGTCTCGCGCACCACGCTCGAGAACCTCATGGACAAGATCGCCGAAGGCGAGCGCACCACGCTCTCCCTCATCATCAAGGGCGACGGCGCCGGTTCGGTCGAGGCCCTCGAAGAGGCCTTGGTCGCGCTGGAGATCCCCGAGGAAGTGCAGCTGCGGGTCATCCACCGCGGCGTCGGTCCGGTCACCGAGAACGACGTCAACCTCGCTGCGGCGGGCGACGGCGAGTCGGCGACGATCATCGCCTTCAACGTGCGGGCCGAAGGCCGCGTGCGCGACATGGCCGACCGCGAAGGCGTGGACGTCCGGTACTACACGGTCATCTACCAGGCGATCGAGGAGATCGAGACCGCGCTCAAGGGCATGCTGAAGCCCGAGTACGAGGAAGTGGCGCTCGGCTCCGCCGAGATCCGCGAGGTGTTCCGCTCCTCGAAGCTCGGCAACATCGCCGGTGCGCTGGTCACGAGCGGTTCGATCAAGCGCAACGCGAAGGTCCGCCTCATGCGCGACGGCGCGGTCGTCATCGAGACGACCATCTCCTCGCTGCGCCGGTTCAAGGACGACGCGACCGAGGTCCGCGAGGGCTTCGAGTGCGGTTTCACCTTGAAGAACTACAACAACATCGAAGAGGGCGACATCGTCGAAGCCTTCGAGATGCGCGAGAAGCCGCGCGTTTAGTGCGTCTCCTCGAGACCGAAGCCGCAGCGCGGCTCGGCGAGGCCCGGAAGGGTTTCAGCCGAGCCGCGCTGTCGGCCGTCTACGGTCATGCAGCGATGGCCGCCGCCGACCGCGGCGACTACCGGGCGCTGCTGGCCCAGGTCGGGGACGACCGCCTCGGCGTGTGGACCCGCCTGTTCGTGATCGGTGTGCCGGTCCCGCGCGAGGCGGCCGCTGCGGCCTTCGCTCCCTTCGGCATCGACGAAGCGCTCGCCTGCGGCCTCCTGGTCGGCGACGGTGAGCTGTCGGCCGGCTGGGGCGCCCAGTTCGAGGGCGACCGGCTGCTCTTCTCCGACCAGTTGCCGAACACCACCGGTGGCCGCACGCGCGAGCACGTGCTCGGCGTCGGCGGCGCCTCGAAGCTCCTCATGGACGCGACGCTCCGCGCCCCGGTGGGCGCAGCGCTCGACCTGGGCACCGGCTGCGGGGTGCAGGCGCTCGCGCTGACCGACCACGCCGCGAGCGTGACCGCCACGGACTTGAGCGACCGCGCGGTGGCCTTCGCCGACCTGAACGCCGCCGTGAACGGCGTGGAACTCGAACTCCTGCAAGGAGATCTGCTCGAGCCCGTCGCTGGGCGGCGCTTCGACCTCGTGGTCGCCAACCCGCCGTTCGTGATCGCCACACCCGGCTCGGGGTGGACCTACCGCGACGGCGGCCGCGAAGCGGACGGCATCGCCGCCGAACTCGCGGCGGCCTCGGCCGACCTGCTCAACCCCGGTGGCACGATGCAGTTCCTCGCGAACTGGCTGCACATCGAGGACGCGGACTGGGCCGAGCGCGTCGCGGGCTGGTTCCCCGATGAGGGCGTCCGGGTGTGGGTCCTGGAACGCGAACGGCTCGACCCGCTCGACTACGTGCGCACCTGGCAGCGCGACTCCGGCGAGAGCCACGACGCCGAGCAGGCCGCGGCCTGGCTCGACTGGTTCGAGTCCCAGCACGTCGCTGCCGTGGGGTTCGGCTTCGTGAACGTCCGTCGCGTCGACGGCCCGACCGCGGTGGTCTGCGAGACGGCCCGCCACGCGGTCGAGACGCCGTGGCGCGACCGCGTCGAGGACTGGTTCGCCTTGCGCGACAGGGATCTCGAGCCCGAGACGCTGTGGCGGGCGAAGCTCCGCGTCGCCGACGGCGTCATGCTCCAGCAGAGCGCCGCGCTCGGCGACGAGGGCTGGGACGTCGACCTGCAGTGGCTCCAGCAGACGAACGGCATGCGCTACGCCGAAGAGCTGGACCCGCTGCTCGTGCAGTTCATGGGCGCCTGCGACGGCGAAGCCGAAGTGCGCCTCCAGGTCCAGCTCCTCGCCGACACGTACGGCGCCGAGCCCGCCATGCTCTACGCCCAGCTCTACCCGCTGATCCGCCGCCTCGTCGAACGCGGATTCCTGGCCTAGGACCGCAGGTAGGCCAGGACCGCTTTGACGCGGCGGTGGTGGTCGCCGTCCTCGCTGCTGAGGGTCAGCTTGGTGAAGATGTTGCGGATGTGCTTCTCGACCGCGCCGTCGGAGATGAAGAGGCGCTTGCCGATCGCCTTGTTGGAGTGGCCCTCGGCCATGAGGCCCAGGACCTCCTTCTCGCGGGGGGTGAGGGTCGCGACCGGGTCGTTCTTCCTGCGCCGCACCATGAGCTGGGAGACGACCTCGGGGTCGAAGACGGTGCCGCCCCCGGCGACGCGCTTGAGGGAGTCCATGAAGTCGTCCACATCGATCACGCGGTCCTTCAGCAGGTAGCCGACCGCGCCGCGGGCGTCGGCGAGGAGGTCGTCCGCGTAGGAGACCTCCACGTACTGGCTGAGGATGAGCACCGGCGCGCCCGGCACGAGCTCGCGGGCGCGGGTGGCGGCCCGCAGGCCCTCGTCCGTGAAGGACGGCGGCATGCGCACGTCCACCACCGACACGTCCGGCCGGTGCTCGGCGACGGCCTCCACGAGGGCGTCGCCGTCGCCGACCTCGGCGACCACTTCGCAGCCGAACTCCTCCAGGAGCTTGACCAGCCCCGACCGGATGAGCACCGCGTCATCGGCCACCACTACGCGCACCCGTCACCCCATCCTCCGGCGCCTTCGGCGCCTCTCCCCGAACTCGAGTCGACACTGCTCCTACGCACTGGGAACCTCCACGACGATCACCGTAGGACCGCCGTCGGGGGAGTCGATGGTCCACTGGCCCTCGACGGCCTTGACCCGGTCGGTGAGACCTGAGAGCCCGTGCCCCTTCGAGACGTGCGCGCCCCCGATCCCGTTGTCGCCGACCGAGAGCACCAGCCTATCTCCCCAGTCCTCCACCGACACGGTCGCTTTGGTCGCCTGGGAGTGCTTCGCGATGTTCGTCAGGCACTCGGCGGTCACGAAGTAGACGGTGCTCTCCACGCTCGCCTTGTACCGGCCGTTGAGGTTCGTCTCGAGTTCGACCGGGACGAGCGACCGCGCCGCGAGGGCCGCGAGCGCCGCGTCGAGGCCCCGGTCGGTGAGGATCGGCGGGGCGATGCCGCGCGAGAGCGACCGCAGCTCGTCGATGGTCTCCCGGGTCTGCGCGATCGCGGCCTCCAGCGTCGCTTGCGCCGCTTCGGGGTTGGTCGCGAGCTGGCGCTTGACGCGGGCCAGCTCCATGCCCAGGCCCACGAGCCGCTGCTGCGGGCCGTCGTGGATGTCGCGCTCGATGCGGCGCAGCGCGTCGGCCTCGGCCGAGGTGGCCGCGTTGCGGGACTCCTCGAGCTGGTCGATCCGCTCGTGCAGGCCGCTGATCGAGGTGAGCATGCCCTTGCCGACGAACGCCTGGGCCAGCGCCAGACCGCGCAGCACCGGCACCAGCGTCAGCGCCATGATCACGCCGCCGCTCATCGCCAGGATCGACCGGGCGAGGTACGAGTCGCCCCAGCCCAGCCACTCGGTGGCGTAGTGCAGGCCGTCGTCGCTGCCGTTCGTCGCGGCCTCGATGATCCACGTGTAGGCGGGGTACAGCAGCGTCGCCGCGGTCGCCGTCCACCATGCGATCGCGACCGCGAAGCCGACGATGGCGATCGGCAGGATCGCGACCGCCCACAGCACGTTGAGCCAGGACTGCCCGTCGGTGAGCGGCGTCAGGAAGCGGCGCAGGGCGGACGCGTCCTCGCGGGCGCGCTTGTAGCGGGGGCGGGGCAGCTCGCGGCGCAGCACCGCGGGGATCATGGACCTGCCGGCGGCGGCCATGCCGCGCATCGCGAAGAGGGTGGCCGCGGCGATGGGCACGCCGATCCAGATGACGGCCGTGCCGACGCCGAGCACGGTGCCGACCACGCCGATGATGAACGAGGGCAGGGCGATGAAGAACATCGACAGCAGATAGCCGGTGTCGACGCCCAGTTGCCGCAGGGTTTTTCGCATGTGTCAACACTAGAAAGGCCGGGTCGCCGCGGCGACCCGGCCGTCCTGTGTCTTCGGGGTGGGGACAGCCCTACCTCAGCCCACTCCCGCCCCTGGTCGGCGCGGCTCCCGGGTGGCGATCCCGGCCACCGAGTTGAGCAGGCTCATGATGCAGATGCCGATGATGAAGTTCAGTCCGGCCGTCGCGATCTGCGACTCGAGGTCGGCCACGACGGTGAACGGGATGAGCACGCCCACCGCGATCACCAGCAGCATGATCCAGATGAAGAAGCTCATGGGGCGCGGCATGAGCAGCAGCAGCATGTGGACGACCCCTGTCGCGAGGATCGCCACGCCGAACGCGCCGAACGCGTACGTCGTCGTCGCCGAGCTGCCGTAGGCGCCCGCCTCGGACGGCGAGAGGATGTGGATGCCGAAGACCCCGCGCACGAGCAGGATGCCCACCAGGGCGACCAGCGCGGCGACCACGCCCGTGCCGAACCCGCCCGCCCACAGCTTCGCGGCGTCGATCGGCGGGCGGTCCGACTGCGGCTGCGGTTCGGCCGCCGCCTGGTACCGCCTCGTCGGCTCCTCGTGGTTCCCGGCCCAACCGCCTTGCGGTGCGGACATGGCTCCTCCTTCTCGGCCGTCCACGCGGGCTTCGAGCGGCCCGCTTCTCGGCTCATGGTGGCAGTAACCCGGTACAGAGGTCGCGAAACGCTGTTTTCGGACTTGACGGATTCACGTCCTTCACACCGCGCCGAGTCTCCAAGCTCACGATGCGCCGCGATCGCCGCGGCGGGTAAAGATCTTGGAGTTGTCGGAGGCGGCGCGTAATCTAGAGCGGTGTTCACCGGATGCGCAGAATTCGACCTTCTCCTCCCGCCGGACTCCCGCTCGCTGAAGGCCAAGCGCTCCTATGTGCGCCCGATCGTCGCCTCGCTGCGGAAGTACGAGGTGGCGGTGGCCGAAGTCGGCGACCAGGACGTCCACGGCCGCACCACCATCGGCGTCGCCGCCGTGGCGGGCGAGCACCGGCACGTCCGCGAGCTCCTGGACGCCTGCGAGCACCACATCGCCGGGCGGCCCGAAGTGGAGCTCCTGAGCGTCAGACGCCGCCTCTTCGGCCCGGAAGACGAGTAGACGCGGCATTGCTGCATGACCAGTTGCGGCCCGCCGGGAGGCGGGCGGCAGCGCCGCCGCGGGGAAGCCCCGGGCGGAGAACGAGTATGGCGCACCCGAAGCGAGGTGCGCGTGAAGCGGAAGGCAGGAAGATGGCAGACGCGGCGAAGCGGGCCCAGGTATCGAAGCGGGTCATGGAGCTCACCGCCCAGGCGGTGCGCAAGCTGAAGGACCCCCGGGTCGGCATGGTCACCATCACCGATGCGCGCATGACCCCCGACCTGCGCGAAGCGACGGTCTTCTACACCGTCCTCGGCGACGAAGAGCAGGTCAAGGCCTCCGCGGCGGGTCTCGAGCGCGCCACCGGGCACCTCCGCACCACCGTGGGACGCGCGCTCGGCATGCGCCACACGCCGTCCCTCACGTTCGTGGCCGACACCGTCCCCGACCAGGCCAACCGGATCGAAGCGCTCCTCGCGCAGGCCGCCGCGGCCGACGCCGAGGTGCACAAGCTCGCCGAGGGCGCCTCGTACGCGGGCGACGAGAACCCGTACATAGAGAAGGACGAAGAGGAGGACTCGGAAGAGTCCACCCGGTGACCCCGGCCTCGCGGGACGCCGAACCGCGCCCGGCCTCGTACCGGCGCATCGCGTCCCTCGCGATCCCGGCCCTGGTCGTGCTCGCCGCCGAGCCGATCTACCTCCTCATCGACACGGCCGTCGTCGGCCACCTCGGTGCCGTCCCGCTCGGGGGCCTCGCCCTCGGCGGCGTCATCATGGGCCTCGCGCCGTTCATCGGCGCGGTCCTCGCCTACGGCACCACTGCCCGGGCCTCCCGCCGCTTCGGCGCCGGGGACCGGCCCGGCGCGGTGGCCGAAGGCGTCCAAGGGACCTGGCTGGCGCTCGCCGCGGGACTCGCGATGATCGTCGCGTTCCAGTTCCTCGCCGGCTCGGTCGCCGGACTCATGGGCGACGACCCGGCCGTCGAGGCCGCGGCCGCCGAATGGCTGCGCGTCGCCGTCCTCGGCGCGCCCTTCCTCCTCGTCGCCGGGGCCGGGCAGGGCTGGATGCGCGCGGTGCAGGACACCAAGCGCCCCATGTGGTTCGTCACCGCCTCGTTCCTCCTCTCCGCGATCCTCGCGCCGGTCCTGGTCTACCCGGTCGGGCTCGGGCTGGTCGGTTCCGCGTGGGCGAACGTCGCCGCGCAGGCCGTCTCGGGCGTGCTGTTCCTTCTCGCGCTGCGCCGTGAAGGCGTGCCGCTGCGCCTCGACCGGCCGCTCATGTCGAAGCAGCTCGTCGCCAACGGCGACTTGATCATCCGCGGCGTCGCCTTCCAAGTCAGCTCCTTCTCGGCCACCGCCGTGGCGGCCCGGGTCGGCACCGCCGCGCTCGGCGCGCACCAGATCGGCATGCAGCTGTGGTTCTTCGCGGCGCTCGCCCTCGACGCCGTCGCGATCGCGGCGCAGGCGCTCATCGGCGCCGACCTCGGCGCGGGCCGGCCTGTCGCCGCGCGGGCCACCGCGAAGCGGTTGACGCTCGTCGGGTTCGGCTACGGCGTGGCGTTCCTGCTCGCGATCCTCGTGCTGCTGCCGATCCTGCCGGACCTGTTCACCGCCTCGGCCGACGTGCACGACCAGCTCGTCTACATCTGGCCCTGGCTCGTGCTCCTCCTGCCGGTGGCCGGGGTCGTGTTCGCGCTCGACGGGGTGCTCATCGGCGCGGGCGACCTGCGGTTCATGCGGAACATGACCGTCATATCGATCGCGAGCGGCCTGCCGTTCACGTGGCTCACGCTCGTCTTCGGGTGGGGCCTCGCCGGCATCTGGGGCGGCATCGCCGTGTTCATGCTCGTGCGCCTCGCGATGATCCTCTGGCGGCTGCGCTCGGGCGAGTGGGCCGTCACCGGCGCCGAGCGCGCCTGAGAATTCTTGTCTCACCATGTGAATTGTGCGCGGAATCTCGCCTGAACCTTCGTTAAGGTGTCGAGGATGAAGACTCATTCATCGACTCGACGGAAGCGCCGACACCGTCCCGATAATTGGGACGAGGAGAAGGCGGAGGCCCTGCGCGCCCTCCAGGAATCGCTCGACCGGCACCAGTGACCACCCGCGCGGCGGGCGCGGCCGAAGACGCGATTAGCCTCTACGTCCGTGACCTCCAATTCCGCCAAGCCCGCCGAGCCGGGCCTCATCGTCGTCGACAAGCCGCAGGGCATCACCTCGCACGGGGTCGTGTCCCGGATGCGCCGCATCTGCGGCACCCGCAAGGTCGGCCACGGCGGCACGCTCGACCCGATGGCGACCGGCGTGCTCATCGTCGCGGTCGGCAAGGCCACCAAGCTGCTCACGTACGTGTCCGGCCTGGACAAGTCCTACGCCGCGACGATCCGGCTCGGCCAGGCCACGGTCACCGACGACGCCGAGGGCGAGGTGATCGCGAGCGCCGACGCCTCGGTGGTGGCCGACGCCGCGATCCGCGACGGGCTCGCGGCGATGACCGGCGAGATCGACCAGGTGCCGAGCGCGGTGAGCGCCGTGAAGGTCGACGGCCAGCGCGCGTACAAGCGGGTGCGCGAGGGCGAGACCGTGGAGCTCAAGGCCCGGCGGGTCACGATCGCTTCGATCGAGGTGCTGGCGATCCGGCGCGAAGGCGAGTTCGTCGACGTCGACGTCGACGTCTCGTGCTCTTCGGGCACGTACATCCGCGCGATCGCGCGCGACCTCGGCGACGCGCTGAACGTCGGCGGGCACCTGACCGCGTTGCGGCGCACCAGGATCGGTGGTTTCGGCATCGACGTGGCCGCGACCTTGGAGACGCTCGCGGAGCGCTCGGAGGCGGGCGAGCCGCTCGGCGCGCTCGCGATGGGCGAGGCGGCGGCGCGGCTGATGCCGACGCGCACGGCGACCGACGCCGAGGCGAAGGCGCTGTCGTACGGGAAGCCGCTCGACGCGGCCGGGATCGAGGGCCGGTACGCGGTCCTCAGCGAGGCCGGCGACCTCCTCGCGGTCATGACCGAGCGCGACGGCAAGGCCAAGCCCGAGACGGTGTTCGCGGCCGCGAGCTGAGCGGCGGCGGCGCGGCGTGCCCCTTCCCACCCGCGTCCGCCTTCCTGCCAACCGAAAAGGACGATGGTCGCATGCGGGGGCGACATTGTTCGTTTTCGCAGGTTGCGGGGTGGGTCAGGCCGGCTGCTTGTGGGCTGTCGCCCGGAAGGCGATCGGGGTGGTCCCCGTTCGTTGGGCGAAGAACTTGTTGAAGTTGGTGGCGCTGGTGAAGCCGAGGCGTTCGCCGATGCGGGCGGCGGGGATGGGGGAGCAGGCGAGCATGCGCTTGGCTTCGAGGATGACGCGGCGGTCGATGAACTCCTTCGCGGGGATCCCTGCGGCCGCGAGGGTGGCCCGGGAGAGCGTCCTGGGGGAGTAGGCGAGGGCTTCGGCGTAGTCGCTGAGCCGGCGCGAGTTCGCGAAGTCGCGCTCGACCGCGTCGCGGAAGGCCAGGTACACCTCGCTCGGATCGGGACCGGCCTGCGGTGCGGGCAGGCTCGCCACGCGCAGGACCAGGACTGCGAGCAGGTGCCGCAGCACCTGCAGCCGCGTGTCCAGAGGCAGTCGGTCGGCCGAGTGCTCCCATTGCAGCTGCGTGGTCGCCGCCCGCAGCAGCGCGTGGTCCTCGGCCGTGGGGACGCGCACCACCGGAGCGTGCGGGTCGTCGACGCACACACCGATCGCGGTGTCGGGGTCCAAGAAGTCGGTGGCGAAGCGGATGACGGTGCCTTCGGCCTGGTCGAGGCCGCTCCACTGCTGCACCTGGCCCGGCCGCGCCCACAGCCACTGGCCGGGGGTCAGCGCATGCTCGGTGAAGTCGACCGAGTGCCGCATCGCGCCCGAGGAGAGCGTGAGCAGGCAGTGCAGCTCGGAGCGGAAGGGCCGCGTCAGCGCGGAGGCGTCGCCGCCCGCGCGGAGGCGCGAGAGCGTGACGATCTCGATCGAAGGGCCGCGGCCGTCGTGCGCGGCCGGCTCCATGGCGGGCGCGAAAAGGCGGCCCGTTATGTCATCTTGTCGCGTATTCACCAGCATCGACGGCAAGTTTATCCCTTTTATCGTGGTTCCACGTTGTGTCTCGATCATAGGGTCGAGCCGCCCAGGAAACTTGTTTAAATTTGAAGTAGTCTAATGCGCATGGCTGAAACCAAGACCGTCGACTTCTGGTTCGACCCCGCCTGCCCGTGGGCGTGGATGACCTCCCGCTGGATCCTCGAGGCCGCGAAGCTCCGCCCGATCAACGTGCGCTGGAACGTGATGAGCCTGTGGGTGCTCAACGAGCCGAAGCTCGACGAGCTCCCCGAGTTCTACCAGGATCTGCTGCCGAAGACCCGTCCGGCTGTGCGGGTCGCGACCGCGGTCGCCGAGCAGTACGACAACGAGACCCTCGGCCGCCTCTACACGGCCCTCGGCAACCGCATCCACATCGGCGGCGAGAAGGACTCCGAGATCTACATCCCGGCCGCGCTCGAAGCGGTCGGCCTCCCCGTCGAGCTGGCCGACGCCGGCAAGAGCGAGGAGTGGGACGAGGCGCTGGAGGCCTCGCACCAGCGCGGCATCGGCCTCGTCGGCACCGACGTCGGTACCCCGGTCGTGGCCGTGGAGAACGACGAGGGCGTGCAGGTCGGCCTCTTCGGCCCCGTCGTCACCCCCGCCCCGATGGGCGAGGCCGCCGCGAAGCTGTGGGACGGCGTCTACGCCGTGGCCACCACGCCGGGCTTCTACGAGCTCAAGCGCTCCCGCACCGACGGCCCGAACTTCGACAACCTCACCGCCGACCTCTAGGCGGACGAGCACGCCGATGCCCGCGACGCTCTGCGTCGCGGGCATCGGCGTATTCAGTAGAGGGTTCCGTCCCCCGGGGTCGGGTGTGTCCGGTCGCCGTCGCCCCACATCAATGGTGGCGCGGGGGTACGACATCAAAGGCGGCCCAGGGGCACGCCGACTCGGGACGGCCGTGATGCGTTCGGTCCCCGCGCGACGATCGCGCGGGGACCGAACGGTGGTCTCCTTGGGCGGCAAGGCCGTCCGGCGGCGTCAGCCGACCTGGGACAGCCAGGACTGCTCGCTGCCGCCGGCGGCCTGGCGGTAGGGGCGCAGTTCGCGGTCCCATTCCAGGCCCAGCAGCTGGTCGAGCCCGTTGCGCAGGGCCTCGGCGCTGGTGGTGGTCGCCAGGAGCGCGCGGATGCGGTCCTCGGCGATCATGATCTCGCCGCCGGCGCTCATCGCCGCGCGGTAGATGCCGCGACCGGGGACGTGCATGATCCGCTCGCCGTCGACGCCCGCGCTCGGGTCCTCGGTGACCTCGAAACGCAGCATCGGCCACTGGGCGAGGGCCTTCGCGAACTCGGCGCCCATGCCGGCGTAGCCCGTCCAGGCGCGCTCGGCGCGCATGGTGCTGCGCTCGGCCTGCTGGGGGGTCCAGCCCAGCTTCACGCCCTGGCTCGCGGAACCGGAGCGCTCCAGGACACGGCCGATCGCCCACTCGACATGCGGGCAGACCGCAGACGGGCTGGAGTGGATGTAGATCACGCCGCGTGTCTGCATCGCGCACCTCCTTGGGAATCGGCGTATCTGAGTACTGGCTCACTCCTTGTGGTCATTTCATAACGACTTGAAGTCGTGCAACGGGTATCGGCCGGGATGAGAGTGGGATGAACTCGAACCCGGCGCGCTATTCCGCTCAGTTACATACTGACAGCTTCGAAAGCATCGCGCTAGGCTTAAACCGCTCCGGGGGCTCACTTTTTCGATCATTCGATGCGTCACACCCGGTACGTGTGCTAGTTGCCGCACCCGGCACCTGAGCTACACTTGCGCATGACCGGCGTACTGTCGGTTTTCTTTTGTGGTCCAACCCAGGTTCAGTGCCCGCCATGAGGGCTGCTCTTCCTGTGTCAGGCCGAAGATTCGTCTTACACGACAAGGTGAGGAGACCGGCGTGGCAGCCAACACTTCCAAGACAGCACGCGCTTCCGTCAAGGCCGGCCAGGGCAAGGGCACCGCCGGCCTCAGCGTCCTCGGCGAGTTCAAGTACCTGATCCCGCTGAACAACGGCAAGCACGTGTACCTGCGCAACCTGACCGACGGCAAGACCCTGCACCTCGCCACCGGCTCCGAGGCGTTCACCGAGGCCGTCAAGGCCCTCGCCGCCGCCGGCCACGGTGAGAAGATCAAGGCCGAGATCGAGGGCCTCGCCGCCAAGCTCCCCGCGGAGCAGGGCTGGGACACCACCCTCAAGACCCTCGAAGAGGCCGGCGCCTTCGCCGCCGAGGCCGTCGCCGCCTAGGTCTCGCACCCGCGACGTTCGCGCTCCATGCCCGCCAGGGCGTGGAGCGCTTTTCTCTGTCCCCGATCCATGCTCCGAATTGCTCGATCGCTTGTACGACACTGCGCCGATGCGATTGCGGATGCAAATGGCATTGGCGTTTATCGAAGGCACTCCGAATAAGGACCCGAAGGGGCTTGCCTCACCCGATCGGACGATCCCCAATGGGGTGGACGTTCAGTCGGCGAGATCGGCGGTGCAGACCGGTTCGGACTTCGGGACCTCGTTGATCTCCCACAAGGCGCTCACCAGGAAGCAGTAGTCCTGGTCGGGGTTGAACCCCGCCGAGGTGTAGGTCGGCTCGGTGGTGCCCACCTCGTCGAGCGCCTCGGCCTTCTCGTCGCCCACCCGCTGGGCGAACACGATGTACCGCAGCGAATCGGTCGCGCCCTCGGGTTCGGTCCAGGTGAGCGTCACCTCGCCGTCGCTCCAGGACGCGATGGTCACGTCGGTCGGCGCGCCCTTGCCGTCGGTGTTCGCCTGGTCGAGGTCGTCGGGGGTCTTGTCGGGGGTCAGGAGCCACAGCCACACCGTCATGACCGTGCCGAGCAGCACCGTGATCGCGAGCCCGAGGTACACGTACGACTTGAGGCCGCGCTCGTCCTTCTGGCGCGGCTGGATCTGCTTGGGGGCCTTGTACGCCTTGGTCTTCCGCGGCTTGGAGCCGTCGCGGCCGATCACCGGCGGCGCGAACACCTGCTCCTGCGGGGCCGCCTGCATCGGCGGCGCCTGCTGCGCGGCCTGCGGGCTCCACGGCATCGGCGGCGGCTGCATGCTCACCGGCGCCTGCGGCGGCGCCGAGTAGGGCGCGAGACCGCTGTGCAGCGCCTGCTGCTGCGGCGCGCCGGAGAACGGCTGGGCGCTCATGGGCGCCCCCGAGAACGGCTGGGCGCTCATCGGGGCGCCGGAGAACGGCGCCGCCGAGACCGGACCGCCAGCCACGGCGGAGCTTGCGGAGCCGGAGGTCTGCTCAGCGTGCCCATCGAGTTGCGCGTACCGCGGGTCCACGGCGTGGCCGAGTTCCCCGGCGAACCCGCCGCCGGTGCGGCCTCCGGTGAGGCCGCTGCCGAGCGTGCCGCCGCGTTCGGGCTGCGGCATGGGCTGCACCGGAGCGAACGGGTCGAGCGGCACCCGCGTGCCCCGTGAGGCGACCTCGGGTCGGTAGACCGTCTCCTCGTTGCTCACGTCGCCGATCACGGCGGGCGCGGCGGCCTTGCCGACCCCGCCGCCGTACATGCCGCGCTGCAGCTCCTCGGCGAACGCCTGGCCCGAGGCGGGCCTGCGCGCCGGGTCGCGGGAGAGGCCGCGCACGAGCAGGCTCTCCAGCCAATCGGGCACGTCGTCGCGGGGGAGCTTCGGCGGCGGAGCGTCGGAGGTGACGCGCGCGCGGTGCGTGTCGGGGTCGGTCCCGCCCTCGGGGTTCGCGAACGGCGCGAACCCGGCGAGGAGGTGCCACATGCTCGACGCGAGGCTGAACAGGTCGCTCGCGGGCGTCTGCGCCTGGCGCAGCAGCGCCTCAGGGGAGGCGTGGAGCGGCGTGAGCTTGTCGATCGCGGCGGTGGCGGCGAGCGAGGCGCCGCTGCGGGCGATGCCGAAGTCGGCGAGCGCGGGGCCGTACTGGCCGCGCAGGATGTTCTGGGGCTTGACGTCCCGGTGGAGGATGTCCGCGTTGTGCGCGGCCTGGAGGGCCTGCCCGATCTTGACGCCCACGTCGATGACGTCTTCGACGGGGAGCGGCCCGCCGGCCTTGAGGATCGCCGAGTACGAGCCGCCTTCGCAGTACTCCATGACGATGTACGGCTGCGCGGCCTCGGTGTGGCCGGTGTCGATGATCGAGACGATGTGGGGGTGGTTCGAGACCGCGACGGTGGCCTCGAGCTCCTTCTCGACCGAGTCCGCGGTGGTCATGTCGTCGTCGACGAGCAGGACCTTGACGGCGACCGTGCGGTCGAGGCGCTCCTGGACGGCCGTGTAGACGAACGCGGTCGAACCGTGCGCGACCATCGCGAAGTCGCGGTAGCCGGGGATGGCAGGAGTGGGGGAGCTCAAGGCGAGGGCTTCCTGTCAGGATGCAGCAGATTGTCCATGCACGGCTCGCAAGCTTCGCCGTGCCGTCCTGAACAGAGTAGCCCTCGCCTTGAGGGTGCCTCAGATGCGTCCGCTTTGGCCGTTCAGCAGGTTCGCCACCCGGATGAGGCCCAGGTGCGAGTACGCCTGCGGGTGGTTGCCCAGGCCGCGCTCGGCGATCGGGTCCCACTGCTCGGGCAGCAGGCCGGTCGGTCCCGCGCACGCGAGGATCTGCTCGAACAGCTCCTCGGCGTCGGTGCGGCGCCCCACCTGCAGGTACGCCTCGGCGAGCCACGCGGCGCAGATGATGAACCCGCCCTCGGTGCCCGGCAGGCCGTCGTCGCGGTGGTAGCGGTAGACCGTCGGGCCCGAGCGCAGCCCGGCCTCGATCCTGAGCACGGTCTTGAGGTAGCGCGGGTCGTCCGGCGGGAGCAGCCCCGAAAGGCCGATCCACAGCGAGGCGGCGTCGAGGTCGTCGTGGCCGTACGCGGCCGTGTAGGCCCCGGCCTCGTCGTTCCAGCCCAGCTCCAGCACGTTCTTGGCGATCTGGTCGCGCAGCTCGTGCCAGTCGGGGCCGTACTCCATGCCGAAGTGCTCGGCGACCTTGAGCGCGCGGTCCACGGTCACCCAGCACATGACCTTCGAGTACACGTGGTGCCGCGGGGCCTGGCGGGCCTCCCAGATGCCGTGGTCGGGCTCGTGCCAGCGCTTGGCGACGGCCTCGACCATGCTGCCGAGGACCTGCTGCTCGAAGTCCGAGAGGTGCCCGCGGCGCTGCGCGACGGCCTCGACGAGCATCGCCACCGGGCCGAACACGTCCAGCTGGACCTGGTTCGACGCGGCGTTGTTGATGCGCACCGGCCGCGCCCCGGCGTAGCCGGGGAGCGTGTCGATGATCGCCTCGGGGCTCGGGGCCATGCCCTCGATGTCGTACAGCGGGGCCAGCCGCTCGGGGTGGCCCGCGGTGCGCTCGATGATGCCCGCGACCCACGCGAAGTACGACTCGGCCTCCTGCAGCGAGCCGAGGTCGACCAGGGCGTTCGCGGTCATCGCGGCGTCGCGGATCCAGCAGAAGCGGTAGTCCCAGTTGCGCACGCCGCCGAGCTCTTCGGGCAGCGAGGTGGTCCCGGCCGCGAGGATCGCGCCCGTGGGCTGGTAGCAGAGGGCCTTGAGCGCCAGCGCCGAGCGGGAGACCATCTCGGTCTCGACGCGCGGGAGCTTGAGCGAGTCCGACCAGTTGCGCCAGCCGGCCTCGGTGGTGCGGCGGCGGACGTTGACGGCGGGCGTCCACGCGTCGAGGTCCGAGGAGCCGGCGCGCATCTCGAGCACCAGGGACCCGCCGATCGCGGCGAGGTCGACGGTGGCGACGGCCAGCGAGTGCTGCCCGTCGTACTCGATGTGCCAGTCCACGCCGGGCGAGCGCAGGCTGATCGGCTCGCGGCCGCCGAGAACGTGCAGGCCGTCGTCGCCGACGGGCTGGAGCTGCACGGGCAGCTGCCCGAACTCCGGCCGCGGCGCGAAGGTGAGCTTGACGGGGACCTCGCCGCTGATCTCGCGCACGAGCACGGTGGCGTTGAGGTCGCCGCGGCGCCTCGGCGTCGAGTCGAGCCAGTCGGTGACCGACAGGCCCGGCCAGCGGGTCTCGACGGTCATGGTGCCGGAGACGTACCGCTGCCCGAGCGGGATGCCGGCGTTGACGGGCTGGACGGTGAAGTGGCCGGCGTGCTCGCCGCCGAGCAGGTCGGCGAAGACCGAGCCGGAGTCCGGCCGGGGGTGGCACATCCAGGTGACGCGCCCGTCAGGGGTGAGGAGGGCGTGGTTGGCGCCGTCGGCGAGCATCGTGTGCCGCTCGATGAGCTGCGCCGATTCGCCCTGGAGCCAGGCCCGGCGGGTGTCGACGAGGCGCGCGAGGAGCTTCGCGACGTCGGTGGGGTCGCCGATGCGGAACGCGGCGCGGGTGGGGCCGGGGCCGACGCGGACGCCGACGTCCGGGCCGTGCAGGTGCGCAAACGCATTCTCGTCGGTGACGTCGTCGCCCAGGAAGAGGACCGCGGAGGCCCCCAGCTGGTGCCGCAGCTTGTCGAGCGCGTCGCCCTTGTGGGTGGTGACCACGGACAGGTCGATGACGGCCTTGCCCTCGGTGGTCTGCACGCCGTCCCATGTGGACGGACCCTCGCGGACGTCCTCGACCGCCCGCATCGCATCCGCTTCGGACGCTTCGCGGACGTGCAGCGCGCACCCGGCCGGCTTCGGCTCGACCCGGGCGCCCTCGTAGCGTTCGGCGATCGCCGACAGCTCGGCCACGAGCTTGTCGCGCAACCGCTGGTCCTCGCTGGAGAGCGCCCGGGTGAAGCCGATGTCGAACTCGGATCCGTGGGACCCGACCAGGTGGATCTCGGACGGTAGGCGGGAGAGCGCCGCCAGGTCCCGCAGCGCCCGGCCGGAGATGACCGCGACCTTCGTCTGCGGCAGGTTCGCCAGCGTCCGCAGGGCAGAGACCGACTCGGGAATCGGCATGGCCTGCGAGGGATCGGTGACGATCGGCGCGAGCGTGCCGTCGTAGTCGCACGCGATCAGCAGCTGCGGAACACGGGCGAGCAAAGTGAGAGCCGAGCGCAGCTCCTCGGAGGAGCTGAAGTCCTCCGGCGCGGGGCCCTCAGGGCGTGGTGCGGTCATCGTGGCGTATCTCTCCAACACCGTCGTTGCGGAAATGTCTGTGCCTGCCGCCCGACCGCCGGGTATCAGACTTCGGCAGGCGGGCTGCCCGGATTGTACGCCGCGCTGCGCTCCGGAACTCCTAGCGCTGTGAGGAAACTGCGCGCCCAGCGACTCACATCGTGCTTGCGCAGATAACGCCTCATGGCGCGCATCCTCTTCATCTTATCGTCGAGCGACGCGTTCGCCGCTGTCACAAATCCGTCTTTCAAATCGGTCAAATCATGCGGATTCACCAGGAACGCCTGCCGCAGATCGCCTGCGGCGCCGGCGAACTCGCTCAGGACGAGCGCCCCGCGGTTGTCGATGCGGCTCGCCACGTACTCCTTCGCGACCAGGTTCATGCCGTCGCGCAGCGGGGTTACCGCCATCACGTCGGCCGCCTGGTACAGCGCCGCCAGCTCATACCGGTCGAAGCTCTGGTGCAGGTAGTGCACCGCCGGGAGCCCCACCTGCCCGTACTCGCCGTTGATGCGCCCGACCTGGCGCTCGACCCGCTCGCGCAGCTTCATGTACTGGTCGACGCGCTCGCGGCTGGGGGTCGCGACCTGGACCATGACCGCGTTCGGCACCTGCAGCCGGCCGTCCTCCAGGAGCTCCCGGAAGGCTTTGAGCCGCTGCTCGATGCCCTTGGTGTAGTCGAGCCGGTCGACGCCGAGGAAGATCGTCTCCGGCTCGCCGAGCTCGGCGCGGATCTCCTTGGCGCGCTGACGGACCCGCTCGGTGCCCGCGACCTCTTCGTTGTGGGCGGTGTCGATGGAGATGGGGAAGGCGTCGGCGCGCACGAGCCGGTCGTCGACGGTGACGTAGTGCCCCCGCGGCCGGTAGCCGAGGAGGTGCCGGGTGAGCGCCAGGAAGTTCTGCGCCGCGAGCGGGCGCTGGAAGCCCACCAGGTCGGCCCCCAGGAGGCCCTTGAGGATCTCCATGCGGTGGGGGAGCTGCATGAACAGCTCGACCGGCGGGAACGGGATGTGCAGGAAGAACCCGATCCGCAGGTCGGGGCGCCTCTCGCGCAGCATCCCGGGGACGAGCTGGAGCTGGTAGTCCTGGACCCACACGACCGCCCCGGGGGCGGCCTCGCGGGCGCAGACGTCGGCGAACCGCTCGTTGACCTCGTAGTAGGACTTCCACCAGGAGCGGCGGAAGACGCGGGGCTCGACCGCGTCGTGGTAGAGCGGCCACAGCGAGGCGTTCGAGAACCCCTCGTAGTAGCGCAGGACCTCGTTCTCGCTCAGTGAGACCGGCAGGAGCGTGACGCCGTCGGACTCGAAGGCGGCGGGCGCTTCGCCGGCGGTGCCGGCCCAGCCGATCCACGTGCCGTGATTGGCCTGGAGAACGGGTTCGAGGGCGGTGACGAGGCCGCCAGGGGATCGGCGCCAGGTTCGGTTTCCCTCGTCGTCGACCACGGAGTCGACGGGGAGGCGGTTGGCTACGACAATGAAGGATGCGTTGCTCAATTCGGTTTTCCTCCTTTTGACAAGCCTACCGGGAGCGCCGAGCGGGCGGCGGCGGTGACGCAGACGGTCCCCGCGAAGGCCCGATTGGCGGTTACCCGCGTGGACTTGACATCATTGACACCGGTCAGTTCAGTCCAGCTCGTCGCAAAGCGAAGGATCAGCGTGGCGCAGTTCATCTACACCTTGGAAAAGGCGCGCAAGGCGCACGGTGACAAGGTCGTCCTCGACGACGTCACCCTGTACTTCAACCCGGGTGCGAAGATCGGCGTGGTCGGCCCCAACGGCGCCGGTAAGTCCAGCCTCCTGCGCATCATGGCGGGTCAGGACCAGGTCTCCAACGGCGAGGCGAAGCTCGCCAACGGCGCGACCGTGGGCATGCTCGCGCAGGAGCCGCCGCTGAACGAGTCGAAGACCGTCATGGAGAACGTGATGGAGGCCGTCGCGGACATCCAGGGCAAGCTCGACCGGTTCAACGAGGTCGCCATGGAGATGGCCACCGACTACACCGACGAGCTCATGGCCGAGATGGGCCGCCTCCAGGAGGAGCTCGACGCCGCCAACGCCTGGGAGCTCGACTCGAAGATCGAGCAGGCCATGGACGCGCTGCGCTGCCCGCCCGGCGACTGGCCCGTCACCAACCTCTCCGGCGGCGAGCGCCGCCGCGTGGCGCTCTGCAAGCTGCTGCTCGAGGCGCCCGACCTGCTGCTCCTCGACGAGCCCACCAACCACCTCGACGCCGAGTCCGTGCTCTGGCTGGAGCGCCACCTCGCCTCCTACGCCGGCGCCGTGATCGCCATCACCCACGACCGGTACTTCCTCGACAACGTCGCGGAGTGGATCCTCGAGCTCGACCGCGGCCGCACCTACCCCTACGAGGGCAACTACTCCACTTACCTGGAGAAGAAGGCCGAGCGCATGAAGGTGGAGGGCCGCAAGGACTCCAAGCTCCAGAAGCGCCTCAAGGACGAGCTCGAGTGGGTCCGCTCGAACGCCAAGGGCCGCCAGACCAAGTCCAAGGCCCGCCTCGGCCGCTACGAGGAGATGGCCGCCGAAGCCGAGAAGACCCGCAAGCTCGACTTCGAGGAGATCCAGATCCCGCCGGGCCCGCGCCTCGGCTCCACCGTCATTGAGGTCAAGGACCTGGTCAAGGGCTTCGACGGCGAGACGCTCATCAACGGGCTGGACTTCAACCTGCCGCGCAACGGCATCATCGGCATCATCGGCCCGAACGGCGTGGGCAAGACCACCCTGTTCAAGACCATCGTCGGCCTCGAGAAGCCCGACTCGGGCACCGTGAACATCGGCGGCACGGTCGACATCTCCTATGTGGACCAGAACCGGGCGGGCCTCGACGGCGACAAGTCCGTGTGGCAGGTCGTCTCCGACGGCCTCGACTACCTCATGGTCGGCAAGGTCGAGATGCCTTCGCGCGCTTACATCGCCGCGTTCGGCTTCAAGGGCCCGGACCAGCAGAAGCCCACCAAGGTCCTCTCGGGCGGCGAGCGCAACCGGCTCAACCTGGCGCTCACCCTCAAGCAGGGCGGCAACGTGCTCCTGCTCGACGAGCCCACCAACGACCTCGACGTCGAGACCCTCTCGAGCCTCGAGAACGCGCTCCTGGAGTTCCCCGGCTGCGCCGTGGTCATCAGCCACGACCGGGCCTTCCTCGACAAGGTCGCCACCCACATCCTCGCCTGGGAAGGCGACGATGAGAACGGCCTGCCGAAGTGGTTCTGGTACGAGGGCAACTTCGAGGCCTACGAGAAGAACAAGGCCGAGCGGCTCGGCCCCGAGGCCCTGAACCCGCACCGGGTCACCCACCGGAAGCTCACCCGGGACTAGCCGTGGCGCGCTTCAAGACCGATGTCGCCCTGCGCTGGTCGGACATGGACGCCTTCGGGCACGTGAACAACAACAAGTTCATGGTGCTGCTCGAAGAGGCCCGGGTCGCGATGATGTTCTCCGCCGCGGCCGAGTCCGGCATCCCCGGCTTCCGCGAGGGCGTCGTCGTGGCCCGCCACGAGGTGGACTTCCTGCTGCCCGTGGTCGTGCCCGCCGAGACCCGCGTCGAGCTGTGGGTCGAGCGGATCGGGAACTCCTCGTTCTCGTTCGCCTACGAGCTCATGGCGAACGACAAGCTCGCGCTGCGCGCCAAGACCGTGATGGTGCCGTTCGACACCGCCAGTCAGCGGCCCCGGCGCCTCACCGCCGAGGAGCGCGTCTACCTCGAGCAGTGGACCGACTGAAGCCTGCGGTGACTGCACTCCGATGACCGATCCCACCACTGCCGGGGACGACGCGGCCTTCGCCGCCCGCGCCGCCAGGCTCGACCCCGACACCATCGTGCTCGCGCAGGGCGGCCGCCTCTGGGCTGCCCTGCCCTTCGGGGTCCTCGCCGTGCGCGAGGCCGGCTCCGACGGCGGCGGCGCCTTGCCCGACGGCGTTTACCGCGCCGGCGACCTCGCGGCCGGGACGGCGACACCTCGGCCCGCCGCCGAATGGCGCGGGCGGCTCCCCAAACAGCCGTGGACGACCGTCGAGACCGTCCCGGCCGCCGACATCGCCGAGATCGACCGCAAGGCCGCACAGGCGCTGCGGGAGCGGCGCGGCCAAGGGGTGGGCGACCGGCGCCTGCGCGACGCCATGCTCGACCACGTCACCCTCCGCGTCGAACACGACGGCCGGATCTATCCGGTCGAATTCCGGCTCGTGGCCGGCCTGTGCCGCATGGGCTTCCTCGGCGAGGATCCGGTGCGGGTGCTCAAGGCGGGACGGCGGATCGGCCTCGCCGGGACCTTCGGCACCGTCTGGGACCGCGACCGCGGCCTGCCGATGCTGTGACCGATTCAGAACACTGAGTGACTGTCACACGATCGGTGACGGATACCCGACGTCCGGAGGATGGGACGTCCCTTCCTGTTCTGATACATATGAAACCGGTGACAGTACCCCGTTCGCGCCTGCGAACAAACGCGCGACGGTTCATACTTTTGGTCAGGATTGGTTGACGGTTGTGCCATGTCAGTGGCGAGCCCTAGTCTGCTCACTGCAACACGACGTAACTTGGCTATGCCCCGCGAAGCACGACCAATCGCACCAATGGTTCAGCTCAGCATGAATGCCAACGTATTACCCAACACTGCCAGTGATTCGCATTTTGGGTGGGAAGGCGGACAACACCATGGCATGGTGGCGCAGCAGAAAACGCGACGCACAGCAAGAGTCGACCGCCGAGGCGGTCGCCGAAGCCGACAGCGAGCTCGGCGGAGCCGCCGAGCGCGCCCAAGCGCGCGGCAGCCAGCCGAGCGCGGTCCCGAACCCGCGCGCCGAGCGGCACGAGGACCCCGAGGTCGACGCCGAAGCGCTCGAGATCGACCTCGAGTTCGCCTCCCGCGAGCTGCGTCACGAGCTCACCGCGGAGCAGCTCCTGCTCGGCCCCGAGCGCGAGCAGATCTCCGAGGTCGACCGCTGGCACCTCATCAAGCGGGATCTCGAGGAGATCGACCCGGAGTTCATCAGCGACCTGGAGCAGATCGCCGCCGACGCGGTCGCCCAGGAGGCCGACGAGGCCGCGCCGCTCGACTCGGACCGCATCATCGCGGCCCTGAAGAACCTCGACATCCGCTACCTCGTCGACGAGAACGGCGGCATCGTGGCCCTCTGGGAGCGCCACATCGTCCAGGTCCGCGCCGAGGGCCCGGACGCCGACATCCTGGTGCTGCGCGCCCGCGCCTACCAGACCGTCCCCCGCGAGTGGGCCGAGCGCGGCTACGCGGCCATGAACGAGTGGAACCGCACCCGCCGGTTCCTCAAGGCCTACCTCGGCGAGCCGACCGACTCGGGCGCGCTCCCGGTCTTCGGCGAGATCCAGGTCCCCGTCCGCCCCGGCATCACCACCGCCCTGCTCGAAGAGCTCATCGACTGCGGCACCGCGATCTCGGGCACGTTCGTGGAGTGGCTCGAGGGCGAACTGCTCTGAACCCTGCCGGTCTGACCGTTGCGTCCGCCGCCCCGGGCTCCGAAAGGAGCCCGGGGCGGCGCTTTTGCGCAGGTGCGAACGGCTTTCGGCCGGTACGATCATGAGGAACCCCCACCTCCAAATTGGATAGGAGACCCCATGGACCCCGCACCCCAAGGCTCGCGACCACCTGAGCCCGCCGCACCCGCACCGGCCGCACCGAGCGCCGACCCCGAAGCGCCGCAAGCGGAAGCCACGGCCAAACTCCCCGCTCCCCCGGTCTTCACCGGCGAGAACGACGCGACCGTGAAGGTCGTCCCGGGCGCCGCCTCGCATCCCCCGGCGGCACCCGCACCGTCCGCGTTCGAAAAGGACGACGACTTCCTCACCGAGGCCCAGGCGCCCGCGGTCGCCCCGGGAGCGGTGCCCCCGGCACCGGTCTCCTCGACCGGCGCCATGCCGCAGACGACCCTCCCGTCGCCGGTGGCCCCGCCCGCCCCCGCCTACGCGATGACCCCGCCCCCCATGGGTTCTCCGGGCGGGGCACCGCCCGCACCGCCCGCCATGCCGACCGGTCCCGTGCCGCTGCCCCCGGCCCCGCGCAAGCCCCGCAACCAGGGCGCGATCACGTTCGCGGTCATCGCGATCGTGCTGTTCATCGCCGCCGCCGCGTTCGGGATCCTCTACTCCGAGAAGGCGAACGACTTCTCCGATCAGGCCGACCGGCTCGCCGCCGTCGAGGCCGAACGCGACGAGCTCGAAGCCGCGAAGACCGAACTCGAGGACGAGATCGTCGCCCTCCAACTGGAGCGCGACAACCTCCAGGCCGACTCCGAAGCCCGCCAGGTCTGCTCCGACGCGCTCGACGTCCTCATCGCCGACGAGTACCCGGGCACCGTCGACAGCCTCGAAGACTTCGCCAGCGCCGAGTACCTGACCTGGGCCGAAGCCCACGACGAGCTCTACCGCGAGGTCCAGCGCCAGTGCCTCGTCTGATCCGACGCTGACACGACGACGGAGCGGCGGGTCTCCCCGCCGCTCCGTTTCACGTCTGGTGTCTCTTGAGCGCTACGCGCTCCGCGTGCTGGTCACTTGGTTCATGCGTTCCGCGTGCTGGTCACATGGTTCATGCGCTCCGCGTCTGTCGCGGGCTTCATGCGCTCCGCGTACTGCTCACATGCTTCATGCGTTCCGCATGCTGCTCACATGCTTCACGCGTTCCGCATACTGCTCACATGCTTCATGCGTTCCGCATGAAGTCCGCGGCCCGCTCCATGTACTCCCACATGACCTTGTCGTACTCGGGAGCGAGCGCGACCTCGTCCATGGCGTGGCGCATGCAGCGCAGCCAGGCGTCGCGCTCGCGCTCGCCGATCGTGTAAGGCGCGTGGCGCATCCGCAGGCGCGGGTGGCCCCGCTCCTCCGAGTACGTGTGCGGCCCGCCCCAGTACTGCTCGAGGAACATCTTCAGCCGCCGGGCGGCCGGGGCCAGGTCCTCTTCGGGGTACATCGGCCGCATGATCGGGTCGTCGGCGACCTGCGCGTAGAACGCGTTCGTCAGGCGCTCGAAGGTTTCCTCGCCGCCCACGGCCTCGTAGAAGGACTGCGTGGGCGCAGGCTGTCCGGTCGGGGTCAAGGCGACCACGGCGCGCGGGCTGTCACTAGGCATCTCCCAATCGTGCCAAGGGCGGGACCGACTGGAAAGCCCATCCGGCGCGCGTCACACCGAATGGGCCGCACATCACCTAAGCGGTCGTCCCGGCCGCCCCTGGAGCACCAGCGGCCCCGCCGTTCGCGACGGTCCGGGGCACGTAGATCCGCCCGGCCGACCCGAGGTCGATGATCCCGGCCGCCCGCAGCGCCTCGGTGACCCGCAGCCGCAGCTCGCGGCCGGCCGCCCACTGCTTGTCCGAGGTCGTCCGCACGCCCAGGCGCACCTTGATCTCGTCGATCGTCATCTCGATCGGGCCCAGGTACTCGGGCTCCTTGAGGATGTGCTCGCTCCACTCCTCGTCCTCGACGAAGCCCTCGGCGACCTGAGTGATGATCTCCCCCGCCCGGTCGATGTCCGCCGTCGGCGGCAGCGGGGTGTCCACGACCACGTACGCCCAGCTCTGGCTGGAGTTGCCGACCCGCAGGATCTGGCCGTTGCGCACGTACCACAGCGTCCCGTCGAGCGACCGCAGCGTGGTGACGCGCAGGCCCATGTCCACCACGGTGCCCGTGGCGTCGCCGACATCGACGTTGTCGCCCACGCCGTACTGGTCCTCGATGAGGATGAAGATCCCGGCCAGGTAGTCCTGCACGAGGTTCTGGGCGCCGAAGCCGATGGCGATGCCGGCGATGCCCGCGCTGGCGAGGATCGGCGCGAGGTTCACGTTGAAGGCGCTCAGGACCAGCATGAACGCGACGGAGAAGATGACGATCCCGGCGACGTGCTGGAGCACGCCGGTGAGGGTCTCGGCGCGCTTCTCGCTGCGGTCGCCGAGGAGCTCGTCGCGGCGGGCGTTGCCCGAGCCGAGCTTGTCCGCGAGCTCGGCGATCGACTGCGGGCCCTTGATGGAGGTGACCTGCTTGATGATGCGGCCGATCGCGCGGTTGACGAGCCAGCGGAGGAAGAAGGCCGCGAGGACGATGAGCAGGACCTGCCCGATCTTGTCGAAGACCGCGCCGCCGTCGACGGCGAAGCCCTCGCTCTTGGTGATGCTCCACAGCATCGAGCACGAGTTGAAGCCCGCTTCGCAGGGCGAGGCCTCCTCGGTGGCGGCAAGCAGTTCCACGTTCGTCCTTCTCAAGGTCATGAGGGTGCGGCCGCAGTGTTCACAGGCCGCTCGCACCCTTGCCGACGTCCGCCACATGCGGCGTCGCCTCGGGTTCGCACAGACGATATTCGCGCGTCATTCAAGATCCCACGGAACCAGGGTGCAATTTTCTGAGATTTAGGTCAAACTTGACGGGACCGATGGCTTGGAGGTACGTCACCGTGATAGGTCCTCGACATAGGAGCACGCTCGACAGCGACCCTGCCCCAGGGATGCTCCCGAATCTCTTCACGCACCACGCGTCCACGCTGGGCTCCGCCCTCGTCCTCAACCAGAGTTACGAGCCCCTGTGCGTGATACCAGTCAAGCGGGCTGCAGTGCTGCTGCTCACTCGGAAGGCCGAAACCGTCACTCCTGGTGACGGTTTTCTGCGCTCGGAATCCATGCACATACCCGTCCCCTCGGTGGTCCGCCTCAACCGGTACGTGCCGATTCCGAGGCAGGTCGGGGCCAGCCCTTCGCGGCGCGGCGTGTTCGCCCGCGACGACTGGCGCTGCGTCTACTGCAACGCCTCGGCCGAGACCATCGACCACGTGGTGCCCCGCTCGCGCGGCGGGACGCACACGTGGGACAACGTCGTGGCGGCGTGCGCCCCCTGCAACCACCGCAAGAGCGACAAGACCCTGGCCGAGCTCGGCTGGCGCCTCCCTCGGGTGCCCCGGCCGCCCTCGGGCTGGCAGCTGCGCGGCTTCCGCGGCCAGCGCCGCCCCGACCCGGCCTGGGAAGCATGGCTTCCCAAGCACGGAAAGGAGCGCGCACGGCTCTCTTAGGAGCCGCCATCGGACGCGCGGGGCCCGTCGCCGGTCGTGAGACCGACGGCGGGCCCCGTTCGCGCGCATGCTCCTCCGCACCAACGCATCCCGGGCTTGTGCGACCGGGTGCACCGGAGTTACCACCTGCGGCGATGTGAGGGGCGTAATTGGATTAGTCTGAGGGCCAGGCACGGCGCCCACTTGCCAGCCGTAGATGAAATAGGCCGAGGAGCCCGCCTGCCGGCCCGGCACGACCGGGCGGCCGGCGCCCGCTAACCAGCCGCAACGAAGCGGGGTGTCGGCGCCCGCATGCCGACCACCCTGTACCTGCATTTAGGGGAGCAACATGACGTTCCAGGACTGGCTGATACTGTTCGGCGCCCCGATCCTGGTTGTGGTCGCGGTCTTCGCCGTGATCTTCCTGCGGCACCCGCGGCCGCAGTCCCGCTACCGCGCGGGTGAGCCCTACAACTTCAAACCGGTGTGGTTCGTCGCCCGCAATGGCGCGGTGGCAGGCGAGTCCGGCTTGGCCGAACTCGAGTCGGGCGCTCACGTCGCCCCGACCGTCGCCAGTGGACCCAAGGGAGGCTCGCATGGCAAGTGGTAACCAGGTGGTCATCGTCGAGGGCGTCGACAAGAGCCCCGAGGAGGTCCAGCCGGCCGTCCTCGAAGGCCCCTTCGACACCCGCGAGCTGCTGCACATCGACGAGGCCCTGTCCGTGGCCGAGCGCGACGGCGGCGGCCTCCACTACAGCGTCTACGTCGGCCCGCTGCACGACCCGGTCCGCGGCGCGGCCGAGTCCCTGCACGACAAGCTCGCCGACCCGGACCGCTCGATCCTCATCGCCGTCTCGCCCGAGCAGCGGCAGCTGGAGATCGTGACCGGCAAGCTCGCCCAGGAGAAGATCCCGGACCGCTCAGCGGCCCTCGTGGTCTTCTCGATGGAGGCCGCGTTCGGCGCCGGCCAGCTCGCCGGCGGCATCATCACCGGCCTGCGCATGCTCGCGGAGACCGCCGCGAGCCGCTAGACCTCGACGTACGACGAAGGCCCGGAAGCCGCGGCTTCCGGGCCTTCGCACTGCTCAGGGCTACTTCGACTTGCCGGCCTCGGCCGGGAACTGGCGCTTGAGGAGATCCTCGGCCTCGGTGAGCTCGAGCTTGGAGATGAACTCGACCCACGAGAGCGAATCGGCGACGGTCTCGCGGATCGACAGGATGGTCGTCCCCGGGATGCGCATCGTCAGGGTCGCGGGGGAGCCGATCTGCTTCTGGGCCAGGACCGCTTCGGTCGGCTGGCCGTTGAGGCCCTTCGCGAGCTCGAACACCGCCGACTCGTTCTCCTTGGCCTTCGGCACCCATTCCATGTCGCGCTTGAGCACCAGCGCCGCGCCGACGGCCTTGCCGCCGGACTCGCCGCTGTAGGTGAGCACGATCCGGTTCGCGTCCCCCCGCGCGCTCGACAGGCTCCACGCCGTGTCGACGACGTCCACGAGCTGCCCCTGGAAGCGCCGCACCGAGCTGCGCGCCTGCTTGGCCTGGCGCCGCTCGGCGAGCGGCTTCGCCACGACCCGGAACGCCACCACGAGCACCGCGAGGACGAGCACGCCGATGCCGACCGCGGCCACCTCGTGCAGCCCGGCGTCGAGCGACCAGATGATCGACATCGGCACCAGCACGCCCGAAGCGAGGCCCAGGAGCGGCTTGAGCCAGAACGGCCCGTTCCCGCCCGGCATGCGCAGCGGTGCCATCAAGCCGATCACGGCCGCCGCGACCAGCGCGATCCCCGTGAGCTCCGGCGCGGGCACGTCGTAGCGGCGCAGCCAGTCCACGGCCCACCAGGCCATGAAACCGGAGCCGATGAGCACGGTCGGGATGAGCAGCACGACGGCGAACATCAGCTGCTGGGGCTGCGGCCGGGTGCGCGAGGCGAGCACCGGCCCGAGAAGCAGGAGCGGCAGGACGATCCCGAACAACGCGACCAAGGTGGCGCTCAGGACGGTCACCGGCAAAAGCGCGGACAAGGCGGCTCTTCTCCTCTTCTCTGTCCGGGTCGGCGCAGGCAGGCACCGGGGGGTGGAACACGGCGAGCTTACCAACGGCGCGAGAAGCGCTCAGGGCTCCGGGACCGCCGTTGTGCGCGGCAGCCCCGGAGCCCCGATGGGAGTGGATCCGGTGTTAGGCGGACTTGTCCAGTTCACGGCCCTTCAGGGCGCGGGCCACATCGGCCCGGCCCTCGGCGACGCCGCGCTTGACCGGCGCGGGCCGGTCCTCGGCGAGCCACGCGTCGAGCGCTTCGAGGGTGGCGGCCTCGATCAGGTTCGACGGGAACGCGAGCTTGGAGAACTCGACGGCCTGCTGCGCGCCCAGCTTCTCCCACAGCTCCGGCACCGCCTCCAGGTACGGGCGCAGGTACGGGCGCACCAGGTCGGCCTGGTCGAGCGGCGCGAAACCGAGCATCGAGGACCGGCGGACCCAGTTCTCGGAGTTCGGGTCGGTGATCCGCTCCCAGGCGCGCTGCTTCGCTTCCGCGTCCGGCACGACCGCTCGGGCGATGATCGCCAGGCGCTGGCCGTCGGCGGTCGAGTCGCGGTCGAGCTCGGCGTCGATGGCGTCCTCGGGGACCGCGCCGTTGCCGGCGAGCCCGGTGAGCAGCGCCCACCGCAGGTCGGCGTCGACGGCCAGGCCCTCGGGGACCTCGCGGTCCTCGAGCCACCCGGCGATGCGGGCCAGGTCGGCCTCGGAGCGCGACGCGGACGCGTAGGCCTTCGCCCACGACCGCTGCGGGTCCGAGCCCGGTGCCGCGGCCTCCATGGCGGCCTTCGCGGCCTGCGCCCAGGACTCGCGCAGCGCGGCCCGGTGCGCGGGGTCGGCGTAGGCGAGCGCCCCGGCGACCTGCCGCTGCGCGACGGTGACGATGTTGATGTCCGTCTCGGTGGTGAGGCTCTTGGTGCCCAGCGCCACGAACTGCGTCGCGGAGAGCTCGGCGTCGCGCAGCATGTCCCAGGCCGCGGCCCAGATGAGGGCGCGGGCGAGCGAGTCCTCGAGCGCCGAGGTGTGCTCGACGGCCGTGGCCAGGCTCCGCTCGTCAAGGCGCAGCTTCGCGTAGGTGAGGTCGTCGTCGTTGAGCAGCAGCAGGTCCGGCTGCTTCACGCCCGCCAGCGCGGCGATCTCGGTCGCTTCACCGGTGACGTCCACTTCGATCCGGTCGCGGCGCACGAGCGCGCCGCCCTCGAGGTCGTAGAGGCCGATCGCGATGCGGTGCGTGCGGTGGGTCGGGTGCTCGGCGGGGACCTCCTGCAGCACCGTGACGCTCGTGTAGTTCCCGGCCGCGTCGACCGCCACGTCGGGGCGCAGGGTCGAGACGCCGGCGGTGCGCAGCCACGTGTCCGCGAAGTCCTTGAGCGGCTTGCCGCTCGCGGCCTCCAGCTCGCCCAGCAGGTCCTGGAAGACTGCGTTCGAGAACTGGTGCTTCTGGAAGTACGAGCGCAGCCCGGCCAGGAACGGGTCGATGCCGACGTAGGCGACGAGCTGCTTGAGGATCGAGGCGCCCTTGGAGTAGGTGATGCCGTCGAAGTTGGCCTGGATCTCCTCGGTGTCGCCCGCGGCCGTGTACACCGGGTGCGTGGTCGGCTGCTGGTCGGCGCCGTAACCCCAGTTCTTGCGGGCCGACAGGAACGTCGTCCACGCGCCGTCGAACCGGGTGGCCTCGACGTTCGCCCAGTGGCTGGCCCACTCCGCGAAGGACTCGTTCAGCCACAGGTCGTCCCACCAGCGCATGGTCACGAGGTCGCCGAACCACATGTGCGCCATCTCGTGCAGGATCACGTTCGCGCGCTGCTCGAGCTCGAAGTCGGTGACCTGGGAGCGGAACAGGAACGAGGCCTCGGCGATCGTGATGCAGCCGAAGTTCTCCATGGCGCCGAAGTTGTACTCGGGGGCGAAGACCTGGTCGTACTTCGGCAGCGGGTAGCGCACCCCGAAGTGCTCGTGGAAGTGGTCGAAGCCCTGGCGGGTGACCTCGAAGACCCCTTCGGGGTCGAGGTAGTCCTTCATCGACTGGCGGCAGTACAGCCCCAGGCCGATCCCGTCGTGTTCCTCGTGCACCCCGTAGTACGGGCCCGCGCAGATCGCGGTGATGTACGGGCTCATCCGCACCGACTGCTCGAACAGGGTCACCTTCAGGCCGACCTCGTCGACGACGGTCTCGGACTCGGCGGGCATGTTCGAGATGACGGTCCAGTGCTTCGGGGTGCGCACCTGGAACGTGAACGCGGCCTTGAGGTCGGGCTGGTCGAAGCAGGCGTACACGCGCTGCGCGTCGGCCACCTCGAACTGCGAGTAGAGGTAGGTCTCCTTGTCGACCGGGTCGACCATGCGGTGCAGGCCCTGGCCGTCGGTCGAGTACGCGCAGACCGCGTTGACGACCAGCTCGTTCTCGGCCGCGAGGCCCGTGATCTTCAGCCCGGCCTTGGGGTCGAAGGCCGTGAGGTCGACCGGCTCCCCGTTGAGGTAGGCGTCTTCGATGCGCTCGGCGGCGATCTCGATGAACGTCTCGGCACCCGGTTCGGTGCAGGAGAACTTGACGGCGGTGCGCGAGCCGAAGGTGTCGCCCTGCTCGTGCCCGGTGAGGTCGAGCTCCACGGTGTAGGACTCGACGTGGAGCAGCTCAGCGCGTCGCTGAGCCTCGTCTCGAGTGAGAATGTGCGTTGCCGCCACAATGCCTCCAGTCAGGGTTCGGATATGAAAGAAGTGTGTCACATCTCGGGAGTTCACTCGGCGGCCACGTCGGCGACGAACAGGGTCGATTACGCTCGTGGCGTGACTGCTGCACACCCGATCGACCAGGCCTGGCTCTCCACCGGTAGCACTGGCGCGAAGAACTACGACGAGTTCCCCGACGAAACCGAGATCACGCGGATCATCGAGGCGAACCCCGCGTCCATGCTGGGCGTCGAGATGCCCGCCCACACGCCCGAGGCGGTGGCCGCGGGCCTGACGTTCGAGCAGGCCCTCCCGGCCGCCGCCGAACGCCTCGCCGCGCTCAAGGAAGCCGGGCGCTTCGCCGCGTTCGGCGACGTGGCCGTCGCCTACCGGATCTCCGGGGGCGAGGAGCCCACCGCCTACGGTGTGTTCTGCCTCGTCGACACCGCCGAGATCTCCTCCTCCGCCGAGGAGCCCGGCAAGGTCATCCGCAACGAGGACGTCTTCATCGAGAAGGTCAAGCAGCGCAACGAGCTCAACCAGCGCCTGCGCCACCTCCTCAGCCCCGTGCTGCTGCTCCAGTCGAGCCGCGGCGAGGAGCTGCACGCCGCGATCGAGACCGCGATCGCCGGCGCCGGCGATCCCGTCGCGAAGGATGTGGACGAGGCCGGGCGCTCTCATGAGATCTGGGCCATCGGCGGCGACGCCGGCGAGGCCCTGACCGCGCTGGCCGGCGACGGCGACCTGATCGTCGCCGACGGCAACCACCGCTCGCTCGCCGCGCAGGTCGGCGAGCTCGACCGGTTCCTCGCGGTCATCACCACCCCGCAGTCGGTCGTGATCCGCCCCTATCACCGCCTCGTCAAGGGCCTGCCCGGTTCGGCCGCGCAGCTGGTGGAGCAGATCGGCCAGATCGGCGCCTCGGTCGTCGAGACCGACGGCCCGCCGGAGACCCCGGCCGAGGGCGGCACCGTCGTCGTCTACGGCCAGGGCCGCACCTGGGAGATCGCGTTCCCCGCCGTGGAGGGCTCGGTCGTGGACCGGCTCGACCACACGCAGGTCGAGAACGAGGTCTTCACGGGTCTGCTCGGCTGGGACGCGGGGGACAAGCGCATCACGTACGTGGGCGGCGACTACCCGGCGTCGTGGCTCGCCGAGCAGGTGGACGCGGGCAAGGCCGACCTGGCGATCCTCATCGCGCCGGTCACGGTCCCCGACTTCATCGACGTGAACCTCCAGCGGCTCAAGATGCCGCGCAAGTCCACCTGGTTCGTGCCGAAGGCGCGCGCCGGTCTCGCCATCGTCGAGCTCCCGAAAGGCTAAGGTCCCATCGTGCGCATTTATCTCGCCTCCGACCACGCGGGCCTCGAACTCAAGGACCACCTGGTGAAGCACCTGGGCGGCCGCGGCTTCGAGGTCGTCGACGTGGGCCCGCACCAGTACGACGCCGAGGACGACTACCCGCCGTTCTGCCTCAACGCCGCCTCGCAGGTCGTGGCCGACAAGGGCAGCCTCGGCATCGTGATCGGCGGCTCCGGCAACGGCGAGCAGATCGCCGCGAACAAGGTCCCGGGCTGCCGTGCGGCCCTGGCCTGGAGCGTGGAGACCGCCAAGCTCGGCCGCCAGCACAACGACGCGAACGTGGTCGCCATCGGCGGCCGCATGCACTCGCTCGAGGAGGCCACGAGCTTCGCCGACGCGTTCGTGGACGAGGCCTTCTCCGGGGCCGAGCGCCACCAGCGCCGCATCGACATGCTCACCGAGTGGGAGGCCACTCACGAGCTGCCCGAACTGCCTTAAGCCGCAACGAGCACACGAAGGCCCGGGCTCCGGCTCGGGCCTTTCTCGTTGCCTGAAAACCAGGCGAATTCGGTACAGCGCATCTGGAGTAATTGGACCGGTGTTGGTAGCGTCGACACATGTCCAAGGGTTTTCGCGTTCTCCTCCACATACTGCAGCTGCTGTCGCTCTTGGGAGCCCTGTGGTACCTGTCCTTCAGTTTCCGCAACGCCTACTTCGACTTCGGCCTCAGCGACGGGGAGATCCAGCATCTCAACACCTGGATCATCGGCCTCACCGTGCTGTCGATCGCACTCTCGCCTTCGCTCTGGTCGCTCTCCCGAGCGGGAAGCCAGGCCGCCGCACCCGCCTCCATCGGCAGCTACGACCGCGTCCCGCCCGCGCCCGTCCCCGCCCAGCAGCAGCCGGGCAACGCGTTCGAGCCGATGAACGCGAGCCAGGCGCCCGCCCCGCCCGCCAGCTCGTACGGCCAGCCCTCCGCGGGCGGCATCACCCCGGCCTCCTCGCCGCAGGCCGGCAGCCCCTGGAACCCGGGGCGCTGAGTCCGCGGACCCCGCGCCGGGTTGTCAGCTGAGACGATGCGAACAGCACCGCCTCTGGGGGCCGTGGAAGGTGGATTCCGGGCGTTACGCTATGGGCTCGGATCTATTCATCGCGAAGGACCACCTCATGTCGCACGCCACCGTCGACCTCGTCTGCGGACCGGCCGACCCCCTGCCGGGGTCAGAGCAGAGCTACCGGCTGACCGGCCTGCTCGGCTCGGGCGGGCAGGCCGACGTGTACCAGGCCGTGCGCGTCTCCGCCGGGGTCGCCTCGGCGCCGCTGAGCGTCAAGGTCCTGCGCCTCAACCCCCACGACACCCGCGAGCACCAGTTCCGCTCCTGGGACAAGGGCGACGCGGTCCTCATGGACCTCCACGGCCGCGACGTGGGCTCGATCTGCCGCCGCATCGACGCGTTCTACGGCCGGCTGCCGCACCCGCCCGGCCAGGCCCCGCAGGGCGAGCCGGTGCCGTTCCAGGTCCTCGAGTACCTGCCGGGCCACGACCTGCGCCAGCTCCTGCAGTGGCGGCTCGGCCGCGTCGACGCCGCGCGCACCCTCAAGTCCGTCGCCGATGTCATGCGGGCGATGCACCACCCGCCCACGGGCGCGCACCCCGTCCTGCACATGGACCTCAAGCCCGCGAACGTGATCATCGGCCCCGACGGCTCGGCGAAGGTCATCGACTTCACCGGCGCCCGCTACTACACGCCCGCGCACTTGACCACCATCGCGTACACCCGCGAGACCGCCGGGCCCGAAGCGCACCAGGGGAGCGTCGGCCCCGCCTACGACGTGCACGGCTTCGGCTCGATCGCGTTCTACCTCGTCACGGGCGCGAGCGCGCGCACCGACTCGCCCGGGCAGGAGCAGTCGGTGCCGTGGGCGCGGCTGCGCAAGCACCCGGTCCTGGAGTCGAACCCGCGCCTGCGCGAGCTCTTGACCGCGCCGCTGGACGACAACCCGGACAACCGGCCGCGCACCGAGGAGCTGCCGCGCTGGATCGGCGAGCTGTGCGCCGTCGTCTCCCGCTCGAACCTCCCCGACCTCGGCGTCGACTGGAACACCCAGCACCAGGGCGGCCCGCACTCGATGCCGCTCGGCGGCAATCCCATCGACTCCGCCGCGACCCGCCGCCTCGACTTGGCGCCCCCGCCGCTCGCCGCGCCCACGCAGGTGACGCCCGCTTCGGCGCCGCCCGCCGACAGCACCCGCGTCATGTCCGACGGCACCCGCGTGATGGCCGACGGCACCCGCGTCATGGAGGCCGGCGTTCCCCCGCAGAGCCCGGCCCCGCAGGAGAAGCCGATCACCGGCCGCGTCCGCGTGCCCGGCCAGAACGAGCGCCCCGACGCCTACTCGCCCGGCCGCTCCGCCGGGCCGTCCCCCGAGCGCGGCCCGCTGCCGCGCCTCAAGCTCGCCACCGACCCCGAGGAGCCGAGCGAGCGCGAGCTCGACAAGGCCGACCGGCCGCCGCTGCTCGGCCCGCCCGGATCGCTCTCGAAGGGCTTCGAGCTCTCCGTGATCGGCGCCCTGTTCTCGCTCATCATGTGGCTCATCTGGGCCCTCCAGCAGGGCATGGAGACGCTCGGCAGCCAGGTCTTCAGCTACCTGTTCGTGCTCGCCGTGGCCGTCGGCGTGTTCTTCCTGATCCGCGTCGCGGGCGGCATCCTGTGGGGCCGCTGGCTGCACGCCAAGCGCAAGTCGGCGCGCCTCGCGCACCTCGCGACCGGGGTCTTCCTGTTCATGGTCGGCATGAGTTACCTCGACCAGCTCAGCTGGTCTTGGATCTCGCTCGACTTCGGCTGGTTCGACTGGATCACCGATCTTTTCGGAGAGTAGCGGAACCGGCACTATGGGGGAGGTTTCGCGACTTCCCATGGAACTTCGAGTCTTTCTCCAGCGCTTCCGAAGTGATCGCGCCTACCATTTCCCGTAATGAACGCCGCGGGAATCTTGCCTGATTTTCCGATTCCCGCGGTGCAACCGCCGAGGGCGGATCACGCGTCTAAGTAGACGACAAGATCCCCCTGGAAACCGGAAAGGCATTGAGATGACCGCATTGACATCGGTCGGTGCCGCAGCTCTCACCCCTGAGCAGCGCGAAGCCTTCGATCGCGACGGCTATCTGATGATCCGCGGCGCGCTCGACGCCGCTGAGATCCAGCGTTGCAACGACGCTCTGGACCGCGTGTACGAGCTCGAGAAGGAAGCGGGGCGCCTGAGCCCCGAGGGCGCGATGCACCGCCTCGACGCCGTCACTTCCTGCCCGGAACTCGCGTTCCTCCTCAACCACCCCAAGACCTTCCACTACGTGTGGTCGATCCTGGGCTGGAACTTCCACGTCTACCACTCGCACGTGGACAAGCACCCGCCGATCGAGGGCAAGCGCCCCTTCCGGTTCGAATGGCACCAGGACGGCGGCCGCCAGAACCGCGAGACCGAGACCGACCCGCGCCCGCGCCTGTCCGTCAAGCTCGCCTACTTCTTCACCGACCTGGCCGAAGAGGGCCGCGGCAACACCAAGATCATCCCCGGCTCCCACAAGTGGAACCGGATCGACGGCCCGCCCCGCCGCGACATGGAGTGGCCCGACCCCGAAGGCGCCATCGAGGTCACCGGCAACGCCGGCGACGTCATGTTCTTCGACCGCCGCATCTGGCACGCCCGCAGCGACAACTACTCGGACCTGACCCGCAAGGTCGCGTTCTTCGGGTTCACGCCGCGCTGGATCCGCGCCCGCGACATCGTCGACCACCTGCCGAACGAGCCGTGGTGGAACGACCTCGACCCGGTGCAGCAGCAGATGCTCGGCGGCCACATGGCCACCGGCGACCACGGCTGGGGCCACTGGCCGAAGGAGACGCCGCTGTACAACTGGCTCGCCGAGCGTGACCTCCTCGACCCGGATTACCCGCCGCTGCGCCCGTAAGGGCCCGCACGTGGCAGGCTGGCCGCATGAGCACCACTGACCTCGCCCGCGACATCTTCAACCGCTCGCACCTGACCGGGGAGTTCACCCTCCGGTCCGGTGTGGTCGCGCACGAGTACTTCGACAAGTACCTGTTCGAGTCCGACCCGGTCCTGCTGCGGCGCATCGCCGAAGCGCTGGCGCCGCTGGTGCCCGCGCACGGCGTGGACGCGCTGGCCGGGCTCGAGACCGGCGGCATCCCCATCGTGACGATGCTGTCGCAGGTGACGGGGCTTCCGGCCCTGTTCGTGCGCAAGGAGGCCAAGACGTACGGCACGTGC
Source organism: Glycomyces sp. NPDC049804 (assembly GCF_040674615.1). NCBI lineage: Bacteria > Bacillati > Actinomycetota > Actinomycetes > Glycomycetales > Glycomycetaceae > Glycomyces > Glycomyces sp. NPDC049804. The sequence continues at coordinate 24,155 of NZ_JBFAMQ010000020.1, read as the reverse complement.
CGCCTGGCCGAGGGCGGCGAGGTCGAGGGGCGGCGACTGTTCATCGTGGAGGACGTCATCACCTCGGGCGGCGCCGTGCTCGACGCCGTGGCGGAGCTGCGGAACCGGGGCGGGATCGTCGAGGGCGGCCTGTGCGTCATCGACCGCGAGTCGGGCGGCCTGAAGAACCTCGCCGAGATCGGCGTGGCGATCCGGCCGCTGTTCACGATGACCGAGCTGAAGTCGGCCGGGGCGAACTAGCGTCATACGGAGGAGGGCCGGACGGGTGACCGTCCGGCCCTTCGCCTTATCTCGCCCAGAGCCAGATCTCGGTCCCCTTGGGGTGCTCGCTGCCGGCGTCGAGGGACTGCTCGAAGACCGTCCCGGTGAACCAGATCTGCGCGGTCTTGACGGTGAACCCGAGGCTTTCGAGCTCTTCGGTGGCCTTCTCGATGTCCATGCCGACCACGTCGGGGACCTCGACGGGCTCGGGGCCGTCGCTGATGACGAGGTCGACGGTGTCGCCCGGCCCGGCGGGGGCCTCGCCCGCGGGGGTCTGCGAGATGACGAGACCCGCCTCGATGGTGTCGCTGTGGCTGCGGGTGACCTCGCCGATCTCCAGGCCCTCGGTCGTGATGTCCGCGCGGGCGTCGTCCTCGGACTTGCCCACCACATTCGGGACGGTGAGCGGCGGGAACCCGTCGGAGACGAAGACCGTCACCGGGGTCCCGGCCTTGACCTCCTCACCCGCGGCAGGGTCGGTGCGGGTCACCTCGCCCGCCCTGATGTCGACGCTGTACTCGTGCTCGACCTTGACCTCGGCGTCGAACTTCGAGAGCTCCTCGCGAGCCTCGTCCTCGGGGAGCCCGGCCAGGTTCGGCACCTGGTACCGTTCGGGCCCTTGCGAGACGACCACGGTGATCGTGGAGCCGCGGCGGACGCGGTCGCCCACATCGGGGTCCTGCGAGACGATCCCGCCCACGGGCACGCTCTCGCTGTAGCCGTCGACGATCTCGACCTCGAAGCCCGCCTCTTCGGCGAACGCCTCCACGGACTCCCGCGACTGGTCGAGCAGCGACGGCGCGGCCGTGTACCGGCCGATGCCGATCCACCATCCGGCCGCGGCGACGCCGACGAGCAGCGCCACGATGAGGCCGAGCGTCAGCAGGGCCTTCCACGACCGCTTTGCCTTCGGCGGATCGACGACCATCGTCGTCTGCACGACCCGCGTGGGCCGCGGGACCTTCCCGGTGCTGCCCTTGGCGGGCCGCACGTCGATCGCGTTGAGCCGGCGCAGGAACGCCCCGGCGTCGACCGGGCGCGCGCCGGGCCGCCGCGCGGCCGCCGTCGTCACCAGCTCCGCGAGGCCGTCCGGCACGTCGGGGGCCTTCACCTGCGGTGACGGCACGTCCTCGTCGACGTGCCGGCGCGCCACCGCCCCGGAGTCGGGGCCGTCGAAGGGCACCTCCCCGGTCAGCAGCTCGTACAGGAGGATCGCGGTCGAGTACACGTCGCTCGCGGTCGTGGCGGGCTTGCCGTTCACCAGCTCGGGCGCCACGTACGCGGCGGTGGCGACGAGCGGGCCGCCCGTGTCGCGGTCGCCGTGGACCGCTTCGGCCAGACCGAAGTCCACCACCTTGACGCGGTCGCCGCGGCCGCCGTTCTTGAGCAGGATGTTCTCGGGTTTGATGTCGCGGTGCACGAGCCCGGCGTCGTGCGCGGCCTGGAGTCCGTCGAGGACCTGGCCGCACAGCTCCACCGCCTCTTCGAGGCGCAGGCGGCGGCGCCGGTTGAGCAGGTCCCGCAGGGTCGTGCCGGGCACGTACTCCATGACGACGTACGGCAGTCCCTCGTGGACGCCCTGGTCGAACACGGCCACGATGTTCGGGTGCGAGAGGCGCGCGATGGTCTTGGCCTCGTCGGCGAAGGCCTTCACGTCGAACCCGGCGACCGCCGCGTTGGTGATGATCTTCACCGCCACGGTGCGGTCGAGGCGCTCGTCCCGCGCCTCGTAGACATCGGCCATGCCGCCGCGCGCGATGAGCCGCTCGAGCCGGTACCGCCCGTCGATACGCGCGCCGGTCAGGTCCCCAGTCGTCGTTGTCAACCCGCACCTCCTACTTGGTCAACAGTGTAGGAGTTCGCCACGACTCTTACAGGACCTCTGCGCCGGGGAACACAGGCTTGTCAGGCGCCACGACGCCGAGGCGCTTCGTGGCCCGCGTCAACGCCACATAGAGGTTCCGCAGGCCCGTGCCCGCGATCGCGTCCGGGTCGACGACGATCACGGAGTCGAACTCGAGTCCTTTGGCCTGCTTGACGGTGAGCACCGCCGCATCGGCGATTCCCGCGAGCCCCGCCGCGCGCTCGGGCGTGGTCACGATCGCCACGCTGCCCTCGCCGACCGCCGCCTTCTCGGCCGCGACCAGCTCCTCGACCCGCGCGTCCAAGTCCTCCTGCGCGATCTCGAGCCACGGCCGGTGCCCCGACTCGCGCACCGAGCGCGGCCGGGCCGCCTCGACGTCGATCGCGTCGAGCACCCGCACCGCGACCTCCATGATCTCGGCCGGGGTCCGGTACGAGACCGTCAGCTGCTCGGCCCGCCAGTCGAGCCCGGCGTTCCCGAACACCTCGCCCCAGCGCTTCGGCGCGGTCGGGCCGGCGGCCTGCGCCAGATCCCCGGCGACGGTGAACGACCGCGTCACGCACCGCCGCAGCAGCGCCCGCCACTCCATAGGGGACAATTCCTGGGCCTCGTCGACGATCACGTGCCCGAAGATCCAGCGCCGGTCGGCCGCCGCCCGCTCCGCCACGGACACGAACCGCTCGTCCACCTGCCGCTCGCCGAGCCAGAACTCGTCGATGACGTCGGTGGCCTGCAGGATCTCCGACTCCTCGTCCTCGAAGTCGAACGAGGCCGAACCGGCCGCGATCGTGAGCACGTCCTGCGCGTACGCGATCTGCTCGGCCGTCAGCTCGCCGGCCCGCTGCTTCACCTCGACCTCGCCCAGGTGCTCGGCGGCCTCGTCGAGCAGCGCGATGTCGGCCTCGCTCCAGCCGCCCGGCTCGCGCAGCAGCAGCGCCCGCTCCTCCTTCTTGAGCACCGCCGCCGCCGAGGCGATGAGCTCCCGGGACGAGAACAGGTCCTCCAGCAGCTCCTTCGGCGTCAGCTCGGGCCACAGCACCTCGATCTGGCCCCTGATCACCGGATCGGAGGCGATCTCGACCGCGAACTGCGCCCGGTCCTCCAGGCCCAGCAGGTTCTCCCCGCCGAGCGGGTCCTCGCCGATGATGTCCGCGTACTGGATCGCCAGGTCGGCGATCACCCGCTTGTGGAAGGTCTCGCGCGCCTCGTTGTGGGGCAGGCCCGTCTCGCGCGCCGCGTCCCGCGCCGCCGTGATCTTCTCGGGCCGCAGGAACAGCTCGTGGCCCTCGAAGTCGACCGGCACGGGCTCGCGCGGCACCACCTGGCGGTCGGCCACCGCGCTGGCGATGACGCCGGCCATGACGGCCCGGCCCTTGACGGCGGCCGCGGCCTCGATCTCGGGCCGGTCGGCGACGACGCCGGGGAACAGCTGCGCGGGCGTGCGCAGCAGCACGTCGGACTCGGCGAGGCCGGGCAGCACCTCGGAGATGTAGCGCAGGAACTGCTTGCCGGGGCCGATGATGAGCACGCCCTGGCGCTTGAGCCGCTCGCGGTGCTCGTAGAGGAGGTAGGCGGCGCGGTGCAGGGCGACGGCGGTCTTGCCGGTGCCCGGCGCGCCGTCGACGATCATGACGCCCTCCAAAGGCGCGCGGATGATCCGGTCCTGCTCGGCCTGGATCGTGGCCACGATGTCCTGCATCGTGCCGGTGCGGGCCGCGTCGAGCGCGGCCATGAGCGCGCCCTCGGAGCCGATCGTGGAACCCGACTCGCCCGCGGCGTCCAGGTCCAGGACCTCGTCGTTCACCGAGCGCAGGCGGCGGCCCTTGGTGTGGAGGTGGCGGCGGCGGCGCACCCCGGCCGGGGACGCGGCGGTGGCGAGGTAGAAGCGGCGGCCGGCCTCGCTGCGCCAGTCGACGAGCATCTGCTCGCCGCCTTCGGCGTGGATGCCGATGCGGCCCAAGTACATCGGCGCATCGCCGTTGAGGTAGTCGAGCCGCCCGAAGCACAGGCCCTCTTCGACGGCGTCGAGCTCGGCGATGCGCCGGCGGTACAGGTGCGTCTCGGCGTCGCGCTGCGAGCGCTCCTGGTCGTTCTCCACATGCTTGCGGCGCGACTCGCCGAGCCGCTCGCCGCTCTCGTCGCGCAGCCGGTCGAGGCGGGCGTACAGCTCGTCGAGGCGCTGCTGCTCGAACAGTATCGCCTGCATGACGGCCGGATTGATGGCAGCGGACACGGCTCTCCTCTGAAGCGGAGCGGACGGATTCAAGACGAGATGCGCGGAATGGTCCTGGGCGCTGCGAGCCTGGGCACTTTCAACCCGATCGACTCGCCAGTGTCTCCTAGGCCGCGTGAGGCGCAACTGAAAAAGCTTAGCGCTTGCGAGGGGGCATCGTCTCGTTCCAGGCGTGAACGTGACCGTCCGCTCGACGGCGGCTGCGCCGGTTGTCCGCACAAGCCCTGTTCCACTATGTGAGCATTGGTAACGTCCGCATAACGAGCATTTGACCTGCTCTAGTCGTCCCATTAGGGTTGGCCCGTTATGAGCTCGGCGTCGGCGTGACCGGAAAGAAGGACCTATGGCCAGAGAGCGACTCATCAGGGAGAACTGGGGGACCAGGCTCGGATTCATCTTGGCCGCCATCGGATCGGCGGTCGGACTGGGCAACATCTGGCGCTTCCCCGCGGTCGCCTACGACAACGGCGGCGGCGCCTTCCTCGTGCCCTACCTGGTGGCCCTGCTGACGGCGGGCATCCCGCTGCTCATCATGGAGTTCACCATCGGGCGGCGATTCAAGGGCTCCGCCCCGGTCGCGTTCCGCCGCCTGAACAAGAACGCCGAGTTCATCGGCTGGTGGCAGGTGGCCATCTGCATCGTGATCGCCGCCTACTACGCGGTCATCATCGCCTGGGCCGCCATGTACACCTACTACTCGATCGGCCAGACCTGGGGCGACTCGCCGGACGGCTTCCTGTTCGTGGACTTCCTCGGCGCGATGAACGCCGAAGGCGAAGCGGTCGGGACCTTCGACTTCGGCACCTGGGTGCCCGCGCTGACGGTGGTGCTCGCCGCCATCTGGGTCCTGACGCTGCTCATCATCGGCGCCGGCGTCCGCAAGGGCATCGAGAACACCGCGAAGGTGTTCATCCCGCTGCTCGTCGTCATGTTCGGCGTCCTGGTCGTCCAAGCGCTGACCCTCGACGGCGCCACCGCCGGCCTCGACGCGTTCTTCACGCCCGACTGGAGCGCGCTCCAGGATTCGACCGTCTGGGTGTCGGCCTACGGCCAGATCTTCTTCTCGCTGTCGGTCGGCTTCGGCATCATGGTCACCTACGCCTCGTACCTCAAGCGCAAGTCCGACATCACGACCTCGGCGTTCACCGTCGGCTTCGCGAACTCCTCGTTCGAGCTGCTCGCTGGCATCGGCGTGTTCTCCGTACTCGGATACATGGCCCTGCAGGCGGGCACGCCGATCGACGAGCAGGTCAGCGACGGTGTGGGCCTGGCGTTCGTGGCCTTCCCGACCATCATCAACACGATGCCGTACGCGGCGGGACTGTTCGGCGTGCTGTTCTTCGCCAGCCTGGTCATCGCCGGGTTCACCTCGCTCGTCAGCATCGTGCAGGTGCCGGTCGCGGCCGTCGAGGACCGCTTCGGCGTCAGCCGCCTCGCCGGCACCGTCTTCGTGGGCGGCGGCATCGCGCTGCTCTCGATCGTGCTGTTCCCGGCGACCAACGGCCTGTGGCTGCTCGACACCGCCGACGGCTTCATCAACCGCTACGGCATCGCCGTCGCGGCGCTCGTCAGCATCGTCTCGGTCGTCTGGATCGCCTGGAAGTGGGCCGAACTGCGCCAGGACGCCAACCGCACCTCGACGATCAAGGTCGGCTACCTGTGGCTGGGCGCCCTGGGCCTCGTCACTCCGGCGATCCTGGGCTGGATGCTCTTCGACAACATCCGCGCCACCATCGACAACGAGGCCGGGGTCGACCAGAACACCCTCGTCTACGGCTGGAGCGTCGCGGGCGGTGCCCTGGCGCTGGGTGTCCTGATGGCGCTCGTCCTGCGCCGCAGGGAAGTGCCCGCGCTGGTCGACGAAGAAGAAGTCGAAGGCGAAGCCGCCCTGACCGCCGGGAAGGAGGAGATCCAGTGAGCGGAAGCGCAGTGGCGATGATGATCATCGCCATCGTCGTCATCTTCGGGGGACTGGTCGTCTCGGCGATCACCCTCATGACCCACCCTGAAGAGACCGAAGACTGACAGTCCCGGAGGGGCCGATCCCCGGATCGGCCCCTCCGCCCTGCGCCCCCTCCGCAGTCGAGACCCTAGAGGACCCAACCCATGACCACGAGAGAAACCTGGGGGACCCGCGCGGGGTTCATCCTCGCCGCGGCCGGATCGGCCATCGGCCTGGGGAACATCTGGCGCTTCCCAGGCGAGGCGTACGAGTTCGGCGGGGGCGCCTTCCTGCTGCCCTACCTGTTCGCGATCCTCACCGCCGGCATCCCCCTCCTGCTGCTCGAGTACACGATCGGCCGCAAGTACCAGGCGGGGCCGCCCTCAGCGTTCCGCGCCCTGCACCGGCCCGCGGAAGGCGTCGGCTGGTGGCAGAACGGCATCGCGTTCTTCCTCGCCACCTTCTACGCGGTCATCATCGCCTGGGCGCTCTGCTACGTCTTCTACGCGCCCGGCCTGTCCTGGGGCGACGACGCCGGGGCGTTCTTCGGCGGGGAGTTCCTGCAGGCGGGGAAGCCCCTCGACTTCTTCGAGTACCGCCCGGTCATGCTCGCGGCGCTGGCCGCGGTGTGGGCGCTGGTACTGCTCATCATGGCCGGCGGCGTGCGCAAGGGCGTCGAGCTGGCCAACCGGATCTGCATCCCGCTGCTGGTGGGGCTGTTCGGCATCGTCGTGGTCCGCGCGCTGACCCTGGATGGCGCCGTCGACGGCCTGAACGCGTTCTTCACGCCGCAGTGGGACAAGATCGCCGATCCGGAGATCTGGCTCGCCGCCTACGCGCAGGTCTTCTTCTCCCTGTCGATCGGCATGGGCACGATGATCGCGTACTCGTCCTACCTGCGCAAGCGCAGCGAGCTGTCGACGACGGCCGTGACGGTCGGCTTCGCGAACTCCTCGTTCGAACTGCTCGCCGGCATCGGCGTCTTCGCGGTGCTGGGCTTCATGTCCGGCCAGAGCGGACTGCCCATCGACCAGCTGGTCGGCACCGGCGGCGGCGTCGCGTTCGTGACATTCCCGACCATCCTCAGCCAGATGCCCGGCGGGGCCTTCATCGGCGTGCTGTTCTTCGCCACACTGGTCGTCGCTGGCGTCTCCTCGCTGATCTCCATGGTGATCGTGCCGTTCAGCTCCTTCGAGGACCGCTTCGGATGGAGCCGCAAGAAGAGCGTGGTGGTGCTGGGCCTGCCGATGGCGGCGTTCTCGCTGCTGGTCTACCCGACCGCCAACGGTTCGTCCATGGTGGACGCGGTGGACTTCGCCGTCTCGGGTTACGGGCTGGTCCTCGGCGGGCTCGCGACGATCGTGCTGGCCTTCGCCACGGGCAAGATCAAGTCCCTCGCCGCCGAGGCGAACCGGACGTCGATGCTCAAACTCGGGTACGTCTGGTACGCCTGCCTGGGGCTGACCGCGGTGGTGCTCGTGTACACGCTCTACCGGAGCGTCCAGGGCCAGATCGCCGACCTCTCGGACCCCGCGGTGGCCGACGAGCTCATCTACATCAACTGGGGCGTCGGCGGGGCCATGATCCTGTTCGGCCTCATCATGACCGCGGTGCTCTGGCGCCGTCCCCTGTCGCAGCAGGTCGAGGAGGAGCCGGTCGCAGAGACCGTCTAGCCTCCGCTCCGTCGACGATGGCCGCACACGAACCGTGTGCGGCCATTGCCGTTGTGCGCGAAAAGGGAACGCTCATTCGGCTTGCGGCGATCGGCGCGCGCTTGCTCCTTGTGTGAAGCAATCTTAACTGTTAGGTTACTTTTTAGTTCGGTCTCCCGAACCCGGTTCCCCACCGGCACGCCGAAGTACCGCTGACCCATCGTCGATAGGAGACGAAGATGCGCACGAAGCGCAGAATCATCCTGTCCATCGCCAGCGCCGCGACCCTCGCGGTCTCGGCCTCCATGGCGGCCCTCGCCTGGGGCCACGGCTACACCTCCGACCCGCCCAGCCGCTCGGCCCTCTGCGCGAGCGGCGAAGTCTCCAACTGCGGCGCCATCTCATACGAACCCCAGAGCGTCGAGGGCACCAAGGGCTTCCCCGCCGCCGGACCCGCCGACGGCCAGATCTGCTCCGCCGGCCACGCCGAGTTCGCCGAACTCGACGACCCGCGAGGCGGCGGCTGGCCCGCCACCGCCGTCAACGCCGGGACCCGAACCTTCACGTGGACCATGACCGCCGCCCACGCCACCGCGACCTTCGACTACTACCTCACCAACGACCGGTACGACCCGAACCGACCGCTCACCCGCGACATGCTCGACCTCGAGCCCTTCGCCTCCTTCGCGATGGGCGGGGCCAAACCCGACCACACGATGACCCACCAGGTGACCCTGCCCGAGCGCAGCGGCCGGCAGCTGATCCTCAGCGTCTGGAACATCGCCGACACGGTGAACGCCTTCTACTCCTGCATCGACGTCGACTTCGGCGGCGGCGGGACCCCGACCGCGAACCCGACCGGCGGCGAACCGACCCCGACGCCGTCCTCCACCCCGACCGGCCAACCCGCCGACTGCGGCGCCTGGGACGCGACCGCGGTCTACACCGCCGGCGACACGGTCACCCACGACGGCGCCGAGTACCGCGCCGACTGGTGGACGACCGGCGAAGAGCCCGGCACGACCGGCCAATGGGGCGTCTGGAAGCCCATCGCCTCCTGCTAGACAACCTGCTTCCCCTGCAAGCGACACGGGCCGCCGACACGGCCGCCCGTGTCGCGCATCTCGCTTGACGCCGCCCCGGGCCTGCCCTACCCTTGACGAGTCCTTGTTCCCGACGTTAGGCACTCACTTGAAGCTCTAGGTCGCAGACATCGCGCCCATCACGTCTCTGCGCACGTGACCGGTGTGTCTTCGATCAAGAGAGTGCCTGTTTCCGGGGACTTTTCTGTATCCCGCCCTCTTCGGCGCGATGTCTCTCATCTCGATCCCGTTCCGCATCGACCTGAGAGAGGTCTCATGACCACCTATATCAACGTCCAGCAGCTCCGCTTCCTCTGGCCTGAAGGCGAGAGGATCTTCGACGGCCTCGACGCCGTCTTCTCCGACGGCCGCACCGCGCTCATCGGCGACAACGGCACCGGCAAGTCCACACTGCTCAAGCTCGTCGCAGGGCTCCTCAAGCCCGAGTCGGGGACGATCACCGCCTCCGGGCTCATCGAGTACCTGCCGCAGGAGCTTCCGCTCCGCTTGGGCGACACCGTGTCCGACCTGCTGGGGATCGCCGACCAGCGACGCGCGCTGGCCGCGATCGAGGCCGGCGACGCGGACGAGGCGAACTTCAACGTGATCGGGGAGGACTGGGACTTCCTGGACCGCTCCCGCGTCGCGCTCGACGAGCTGGGCCTCGACCACGTGGGCTTCGACCGCACCGTCGCCACGCTCTCCGGCGGCGAGTCGATGCTCGTGGGCCTGGCCGGGCGGCTCGTGCGCCGCCCCGACGTGCTGCTGCTGGACGAGCCCTCGAACAACCTCGACGGTTCGGCGAGGAACCGCCTGTACCAGGCGATCCGGCGGTTCAACGGCACCCTCGTGGTGGTCAGCCACGACCGGGCGCTGCTGGAGCACGTGGACGCCGTCGCCGAACTCTACAAGGGACGCATCCGCGTCTTCGAGGGCAACTACAGCGTCTACGAGGAGGTCATCGCGGCCGAGAAGGAGGCGGCCGCGCGCGCCGTGCGCGACGCCAAGCAGGACCTGGTGCGCCAGAAGAAGGAGCTCGTCGCCGCCCGCACCCAGAACGACAGGGGCGCCTCGTCCTGGCGCCGCGAGCAGGCGCGTGGCGGCACGCCGAAGATACTGCTCAACGCCAAGAAGAACGCGGGGGAGGTGTCGTCCGCGAAGCTGCTCAACGCGAAGCTCGACGACGTGGCCGAGGCCCGCGACCGCCTCGACGAGGCCGAGGAGGGCCTGCGCGATGACGGCGGCATCAACGTCGACCTGCCCGAGACCAGCGTCTCCTCGCACCGCGACATCGCGATCCTCAAGGGCCTCAAAGTGAGCGACCTCTACGGCGAAGGCCTCGGCCTGCACTTGCGGGGACCCGAGCGCGTCGCGGTCACGGGGGACAACGGCGCGGGCAAGACCACGCTGCTGCGCGCGATCGCCGACGCCGCCCGCGTCCCGCACGGGTTCCTCACGCAGCGGCTGGAACTGCTCGACGACGAGGCGAGCGTGCTCGACAACGTGCGCGCCCGCGCGCCCGAGGCCGACCAGTCGCTCCTGCGGACCCGCCTGGCCCGCTTCGGGCTGCGCCGCGACGCGGTGTTCCAGCAGGTCTCGACCCTCTCGGGGGGGCAGCGCCTGCGCGCGGCCCTCGCCGCGGTCCTGTCCTCGCAGCCCGCGCCGCAGCTGCTCCTGCTCGACGAGCCGACGAACAACCTCGACATGAGCTCGATCCGGCAGCTCCAGCAGGCGCTCACGGCGTTCCGCGGCGCGCTCGTCGTGGTCAGCCATGATGAGGCGTTCCTGGAAGGCCTGGGTCTGACGCGCCGCCTCGAGCTGACGCGCGGGGAGGGGATCGCGGTCGACGCCCCGGTCGCGTAGCGGCGTGGAATACCGGATGGACGGCCCCGGCGGCCCGATACTGGGTGCGCCCACCGACAAGGGGCACTGACGAAGGAGCGCCGATGCCGTCCATCCGAGCCCTGACCGCCGCGGTCGTCCTCGCCGGAGCCCTTGCGGGCTGCGGCGGCGACGAGGACGCCACCGACCCCAAAGACCCCGACCTGGGCGGGGCCTGGAACGCCACGCTCGCGGTCACCGCCGCCTGGAGCCAGGCCGCCCCGCAGGCCACCGGGACCGCCGACATCTCATCGACCGGCAGCACCTCGGTGCGGCTCGCCGTCGCCGGACTCGCCCCGGACACCGACTACACGGCGCACCTCCACGACGGCGAATGCGACGAGACCCCGCCCGGCGGCGGCCACTGGCTCGAGGACCCGGAGGGCGAGGACGCGGCCGGGAACATCATCGAGCTGAGCTTCACGACCTCCTCCACGGGCATCGGCTCGGCCGACGTCTCCAGCGACCTCATCTCCGACGGACGGGCCGAAAGCGTCGTCGTCCACGCGCCCGAAGCGCTCACCCGGTCAGAAGGCCTCGACTCCGACCGGGTCCTGTGCGGGGACCTCGAAGACGTCTGAGGTCACTGCGCGGCTTAATGGATGGCGCGGCGGCGGGCCGCCCGCGTATCCTTGACGATCGTCATGCCCAGCAGCGTCCCTGACTCCCGAACCAGCCTGCGCGAGCGCGTCTTCGCCCTGCGTACGGCCGATCAGCGCGCGCTGCGCCGCCGCCTGCGCGAGGCCCGCGAACTCGACGGCCCCGCCCGCGCCGAGGCCTTCGCGAGACTCGAGGCCGACGTCGAGCGCAAGGAGGCCGCCCTGGCGGCCCGCGCGGCAGGCGTCCCGAAGATCGTCTACCCCGAGGCCCTGCCGGTCTCGCAGCGCAAGGACGACATCCTCGAGGCGATCCGGGACCACCAGGTCGTCATCATCGCCGGTGAGACCGGCTCGGGCAAGACCACGCAGATTCCGAAGATCTGCCTCGAACTCGGCCGCGGGGTGCGCGGCATGATCGGGCACACCCAGCCGCGGCGGATCGCCGCCCGCGCGGTCGCCGAGCGCATCGCCGAGGAGCTGGGCTCGCCGCTGGGCGAGGCCGTGGGCTGGAAGGTCCGCTTCACCGACCAGGTGTCGGACAACTCCTACATCAAGCTCATGACGGACGGCATCCTGCTCACCGAGATCCAGCACGATCGGCTGCTGAGCGCCTACGACACGATCATCATCGACGAGGCGCACGAGCGCAGCCTCAACATCGACTTCATCCTCGGCTGCCTCAAGCAGATCCTCCCCAAGCGCCCCGACCTCAAGGTCATCGTCACCTCCGCGACCATCGACCCCGAACGCTTCGCCAAGCACTTCGCCGGAGGCGAACGGAACCAGCAGGGCGCCGGAGGCGAACGGAACCAGCAGGGCGCCGGAGGCGAACGGAACCAGCAGGGCGCCGGAGGCGAACGGAATAAGCAGGGCGCCGGAGGCGAACCGAACCGGCAGAGCGGCGCGACGGAGTCCCCGGCCCCGATCCTCGAGGTCTCCGGCCGCACCTACCCGGTCGAGATCCGCTACCGGCCGCTGCGCGACGAGGACGGCGAGGAGCAGCGCGACCAGATCGACGGCATCCTCGACGCCGTCAACGAGCTCGGCCGGGTCGGCGACGGCGACATCCTCGTCTTCCTCTCCGGCGAGCAGGAGATCCGCGACACCGCCGACGCCCTCGAGAAGGCCAAGCTCCGCCACACCGAGATCGTTCCGCTCTACGCCCGCCTCTCCGCGCAGGAGCAGCACCGGGTGTTCTCCCCGCACACCGGCCGCCGGATCATCCTCTCCACCAACGTCGCCGAGACCTCCCTGACCGTGCCGGGCATCCGGTACGTGATCGACGCCGGATACGCCCGCATCTCCCGCTACTCGGCCCGCACGAAGGTCCAGCGCCTGCCCATCGAGGCGATCAGCCAGGCCAGCGCCAACCAGCGCGCCGGCCGCTGCGGCCGCGTCGCCGAGGGCATCTGCATCCGCCTGTACTCCGAGGACGACTTCAACGCCCGCCCCGAGTTCACGGACGCGGAGATCCTGCGCACCAACCTCGCCAGCGTCATCCTGCAGATGACGGCCGCGAAGCTCGGCCGGGTCGAGTCGTTCCCGTTCGTGGACGCCCCCGACTCGCGCAACATCAAGGACGGCATGGACCTCCTGGTGGAGCTCGGCGCGCTCGAGGACGTGCGCAGCGGCGAGCGGCGCCTGACGAAGGCCGGGCGCGACATCGCGCGCCTGCCGATCGACCCGCGCCTGGCCCGCATGATCCTGCAGGCCCAGAACGAGGGCTGCGTCCACGCCGTGGCGGTCATCACCGCCGCCATGTCCATCCAGGACCCGAAGGAGCGCCCGGCGGACAAGAAGGCCCAGGCCGACCAGTCCCACGCGCGCTTCAACGACCCCGACTCCGACTTCTCCGCGTACCTCAACCTGTGGAAGTACCTCGAGGACGAGCGCCGCTCCCGCTCCTCGTCCTCCTTCCGCCGCATGTGCAAGCAGGAGTACCTGCACTACCTGCGCATCCGCGAGTGGCAGGACCTGGTCCGCCAGATCCTCGGCGTCCTCAAGAGCCTCAAGATCGAGATCGGGCCGACCGACACGGTCCCCGACCCCCGGCGCGTCCATACCGCGCTCCTCGCCGGGCTCCTCTCGCACATCGGCGTCAAAGAGGCCGACACCCGCGAGTACCTCGGCGGCCGCAACGCCAAGTTCGCGATCTTCCCCGGCTCCGGCCTCGCCAAGAAGCAGCCGCGCTGGGTCGTCGCCGGCGAGCTCGTCGAGACCAGCCGCCTGTGGGGCCGCGTGTGCGCCAAGATCGAACCCGAATGGGTCGAACCGCTCGCCGAGCACCTCAGCAAGCGCACCTACTCCGAACCGCACTGGTCGAAGAAGGCCGGCGCCGTGCTCGCCTTCGAGCGCGTCACGCTCTACGGCGTCCCGATCGTCGCCCGCCGCAAGGTCAACTTCGGACGCATCGACGTCGAGACCAGCCGCGAACTCTTCATCCGGCACGCCCTCGTCCAGGCCGAATGGGACACCCACCACCAGTTCCTGGCGCGGAACCTCGCCAAGATCAGCGAGGTCGAAGACCTCGAGAACCGGGTGCGCCAGCGCGGCCTCCTCGCCGACGAGCAGACCCTCTTCGACTTCTACGACGAGCGCCTCCCCGCCGACATCGTCTCGGGCCGCCACTTCGACTCGTGGTGGAAGAAGCAGAAGGACAAGACCCTCCTCGACTTCGACGAGGCCCTGCTCCTGGGCGACCGCGCCGAAGGGGTCGCCGCCGAGCAGTACCCCGAGGTCTGGACCTCCGAAGGCGCCGACCTCGAACTCGACTACGAGTTCGAACCCGGCTCGGCCCGCGACGGCGTCACCGTCGCCGTCCCGCTCCCGGCCCTCCAGCAGCTCGACCAGGACGCCTTCACCTGGCAGGTCCCGGGCCTGCGCGCCGAGTTCGCCGAAGCGCTCATCAAGAGCCTCCCCAAGACCCTGCGCCGCAACTTCGTGCCCGCCCCCGACTTCGCCAAGGCCGCCGTCGCCCGCATGGCCCCGGCCCCCGGCCGCCCCATGATGGCCGCGCTCGCCGACACCCTCAAGTCGATGACGAACACGCACGTCCCGGCCGACGCCTTCGACCTCACCAAGGTCCCCGGGCACCTCCTCGTCACCTTCCAGGTCAAGGACGAGGACGGCCAGGTCCTCGCCGAAGGCAAGGAACTCGGCGCCCTCCAGCGCCAGCTCGCCCCCAAGACCCAGGAGGCCGCCGCCGAGGCCTTCGACCTCGAGCGCACCGGCCTCAAGACCTGGGACTTCGACGCCCTCCCGAAGCTCCACGAGACCCCGCGCAAGGGCTATACCGCCAAGGCCTACCCGGCGCTCGTCGATGAAGGCGGCACGGTCGGCGTCAAGGCATTCCCCGACCCCGGATCGCAGGCCGCGAACATGTGGGCCGGCACGCGCCGCCTCCTGCGCCTCAACATTCCCGACCCACGACTCAAAGAAGCGCTCACCCGCAACGAGCAGCTCGCGCTCGCCACCGGCCCCTACGCGAACGTGGACGCGCTCCTCGCCGACTGCGTGCGCACCGTCCTCGACAAGGTCCTCATCGAAGGCGGCGGCCCGGCCTGGGACCGCGAAGGCTTCGAAGCCCTGCTCAAACGCGCCCGGCCCGAGGTCGCGGGGGAGTCCGCCGCCGTGGCCCGCAAAGCCGCCGCGGTCCTCACCGAGGCCCGCGAAGCGTCCCGCCTCCTCGAAGGCAAATTCGACCTGCGCGCCCTCCCGGCCCTGAGCGACATGCGCCGCCAGCTCGAAGCGCTCGTCGGCGCCGACGGCTTCATCGGCTCGACCGGCTGGTGGCGCCTCGACGACCTGCACCGCTACGTGAAGGCCATCAGCTTCCGCGCCAAGCGCGCCGTCGCCGACATCGCGGGGGACAAGGGCAAGATGGACGTGATTCAGTCCCTTGAGGCCGAACGCGACGCGCTCGCCCGCACCCGGCCCGCCGCGCTCCGCTCCGGCGAGGGCCGCGAAGTCCGCTGGATGCTCGAAGAACTGCGCGTCAGCTTCTTCGCCCAGCAGCTCGGCACCCGCTACCAGGTCAGCGAGAAGCGCGTCCGCAAGCTCCTCCAGACCCTCTGACCTCCATTCGCACCCGGGATGTCACACCCGGGGTGCATGATCGGGTTCCGCCGTACGCCGCGCACCGTACGGCCGCACGCCGCCGTAAAGGTGCTGTGAGAACACGTCGAAAATGACACGATGAACCCGGGTGCACACCACTCCGGAAACCAGAACCCTTGCACACGACACCACTCCGAAGGAGGACGAAGTGTCGACAGACAACGCCATCGAAACCGAGGGCCTGACCAAGCACTTCGGCGACCTCGTCGCCCTCGACCACGTCGACCTAGCGGCCCGCACCGGGACCGTGCTCGGCGTCCTCGGGCCCAACGGCGCGGGCAAGACCACCATGGTCCGCATGCTCGCCACCCTCTCCCAGCCGACCGCGGGCACCGCCCGCGTCGGCGGCTACGACATCGTGAAGGACGGCGCCCAGGTGCGCACGTTCATCGGCCTCACCGGCCAGTTCGCCGGCGTCGACGAACTGCTCACCGGCGAGGAGAACCTGCGGTTCATCGGCCGCCTCCTCGGCATGCCCACCCGGGACGCCAAGGCCCGCGCGCGCGAACTGCTCGCCCAGTTCAACCTCTCCGACGCCGCCGAGAAGCCCGCGAAGGCCTACTCCGGCGGCATGCGCCGCCGCCTCGACCTGGCCGCCAGCCTCGTCGGCCGGCCCCGCATCCTCTTCCTCGACGAGCCCACCACCGGCCTGGACCCGCGCGCCCGCGGCGAACTCTGGGGCCTCGTGCGCGGCCTCGTCGCCGACGGCACCACCGTCCTGCTCACCACCCAGTACCTCGAGGAGGCCGACCAGCTCGCCCACGAGATCGCCGTGATCGACCACGGCAAGGTCATCGCCACCGGCACGCCCACGCAGCTCAAGGCCAAGATCGGCGGCCAGAGCCTGCGCATCCAGCCGGAGGACCACGGCCAGCTCGACACCGTGCGCGGCCTCATCGCCGAACGCTTCCCCGACCTCGACCCCGTCGTCGAGGCCGGAGCGATCACCCTCGGCGTCAACGACGACGGCATCATGCCGGCCCTCGCCGCCGACCTGCGCGACCGCGGCATCGCGCTCACCGAGTTCCACCTCGGTCTCTCCAGCCTCGACGAGGTCTTCCTGACCCTGACCGGCCGCCGCACCGAGACCGACGACGACGCCGACGACGAAGGCGCCGCCGAGAACGAGGAGCCCGCGAAATGACCGCCGCCACCATCGAAGTCCCCGTTGTCCACCGGCCGGGCCTGGGCGCCACGGTCAGCCAGGTCCTCACCATGGCCTGGCGCCAGATGGTCCGCATCAAGCACAACCCGTTCGAACTGGTCGACCTCAGCCTCAGCCCGATCATGTTCCTGCTGCTGTTCGTCTACGTCTTCGGCGGCCAGATGGCCGGGTCCACCTCGGACTACCTGCAGTACGTCCTCGGCGGCCTCATCGCGCAGAACGCCATCTTCCTCACCATGTACACCGGCACCGGCATCAACGCCGACCTGCGCAAGGGCGTCTACGACCGGTTCCGGTCGCTGCCGATCGCCCGCTCGGCGCCCCTGGCCGGGAAGATCTTCGCCGACATGTTCAAGCAGGTCTGGTCCGTCGTGGTCATGCTGAGCCTGGGCCTGCTCATGGGCTTCGAGCTGCGCACCGTCGCGGGCGCGCTGCTCGCCACGCTGACCCTCGTGGTGTTCGCGCTGGCGATCTCGTGGATCTCGGTCCTCATGGGGGTCGTGGCCGACTCCGAGGAGAAGGTCCAGATCTACGCGTTCGTGATCATCATGCCGCTGACCTTCACCTCCAGCGCGTTCGTCGACATCAACACGATGCCGGGCTTCATGCAGGCGTGGGCGAAGGTCAACCCGGTGACGCACCTGGCGGACACGATGCGGGGCCTGCTGTCCTTCGGCCCCGTGGCCGAGCCGATGATGTGGACGTTCGTGTGGGCCGCGGCGATCTTCGCGGTGACCGCTCCGCTGGCGATGCGCGCCTACCGCCGCAAGATGGTCTGAGGCGACCGCGCGATGGCCCCGGTGCCGGGCGACCTCTTCGAGGGCCACCCCGACGGGCTCGCGGTCTACGAGGCCGTCGCCGAAGCGGTGGCCGGGATCGGCGCAGCCGAGGTCCGGACCACCAAGAGCCAGATCGCGTTCCGGCGCCGCAGGGGCTTCGCGTACGTGTGGCGGCCCGGGCGGTACATCGACTCCGAGGTGCCCGCCGTCCTGTCCATCGCGCTGCCGGCGCGCCTCGACTCCGACCGGTTCAAGGAGGTGGTGCACACCGCGCCGAAAGGCTGGATGCACCACCTCGAGGTCGAGGATCCCGACGCGATCGACGCCGAGGTGCGGACCTGGCTCGAAGCCGCGTACCGGGCGGCCGCGTGAGGACATCGGGCACAGAGGCAACCCTTCGCCGGGTCCGGCGCATATTACAGAGGACACCGGACCTACCGAAAGGGACCATCATGGCCTCATTCAAGCGCTCTGCGATCGTCGCGGCCTCGGCCGCGGCGGTGTTCCTCCCCGCGACCGCGGCCGCGGCGGCGGAGCCGGAGATCCCCGCCGAGGGCTGGGAGTACTCCGAGCAGTGGGACTTCGTCCAGGACGAGTACACCGCGGAAGCCCACGAGGAGACCGCGGAGCAGCTCAACGAGCACTTCGAGGACTGGACCTTCGACGCCTCGCTGGAGATGAAGCGGCTCCAGAACTACTACATCGACGGCGAGAACGAGACGCCGGTGCAGCGCAAGTTCCGCGCCGACTTCTACGTCGACCAGACCGGTGAGGGCCTGGAGACCGCGCTGTACCTGCCCGGCGGGATCAGCACGGGTGTCCAGGACGTCACCGGCGGGGACGACTTCGACATGCACTACCTGATCCACTGCCGCGAGAGCGACACCGAGTGCGGTGAGGAGGAACTCGAGGACGGCACCGTGGTCGCCTGGACCACCGACGGGACCTATGTGGAGGCCGCCGCGTTCTTCGAGGACGGCTCCGTCGCCACCGTGTGGTGGGGCGACATGAACGGCGAGGCGGTCGACGTCTCGGTCGAGCAGATCACGGCGCTCGCCGCCGACCTCGACACCGAGCCGGTCTGGGAGGCCCTGAAGGCGGACTCGGAGTCCTAAAGGACCGCAAGTGAACAGCGGCCCCCGCCGGAAGGCGGGGGCCGTCGCTGCGCTCAGACCCGGGCGAGGGTCTTCGGTGCTTCCAGGGGCTCAGGCGCGGGCGCCTTCTGCCTGGCCTGGAGCTGGGCGGTGACCGTGGCGGCGAGGGCGACGGCGAAGCCCGCGGTCTGCCAGGCCGAGAAGGTCTCGCCGAGGGCGATCCAGCCGACCGTCGCGGCGGTGAGCGGCGAGAGCAGCCCCAGGAAGCTCAGGGGCACGATCGAGAGGCGGCCGATGCCGCGGAACCAGAGCCAGTAGCCCAGGGCGGTGTTGACGAGGCCGAGGTAGAGGTAGCCGAGCATGTTCGTGCCGGTGAGCGCCGGGATGCCGCCCTCGACGGCGAAGGCCAGGGGGATGAGCAGGAGCCCGCCCGCGGTGAGCTGCCAGCCCGCGAGGGCGGCCGGTCCCGCGTCCTTCGGCATGCCCCAGCGCTTCGTGAGGGTCACGGCGACCGCCATGGAGACCGCGCCGCCGATCCCGGCGAGCGCGCCGATGGTGTCGAGCTTCGCTTCGGCGGTCAGGACGACCATGGCCACGCCGCCGACGCCGGCGAGGCCGAGCAGCCAGGTGCGCAGCCGCACCCGCTGGTGCAGGATGAGCAGGGTCGCACCGGCCGTCGCCAGCGGGCCGACGGCGGCGGCGACCGCGGCGACGCCGCCGGGGAGCCGGTAGGTCGCGATGAACAGCAGCGCGAAGAACGCGGCGATGTTGAGCGTGCCGATCACGGCCGACTTCCACCACCACGAACCCCTTGGGAGCCTTCGTGACAGGAGGATGAGGAGGAGTCCGGCGGGGAGCGCGCGGAGCAGGGCGGTGAGGAACGGGCGGTCGGCGGGGAGGGATTCGGTGGTCACCACGTAGGTGGTGCCCCACATGACGGGGGCGAGGGCCGTGAGGAGGAGGTCCTTCGTGCTGCGGTTCATCGTGGCTCCTTCGGGGTGTAGCTTGATAAGAAGTAGCTTACCCTCAAGCTATTTTTTGTCAAGATGCTCTGTCTTGAGTTAAATCACGCCTGAGGTACTTCAGCGACCGGAAGGACGATGCGCCACAATGACGCGCATGACCGAAGACGCCGCCAAGGCCGATGACCAGGACGCCGTGGACAAGATCGTGGCGCAGTGGCACCGCGAGCTGCCCGACCTCGAACTCGAGTCCATGGCCCTCTACGGGCGCATGCACCGCATCTCGCAGAAGCTCGGCGCGCGCCTGCACGAGATGCGGGTGCGCCAGGGCCTGGGGCGCAACGAGTTCGACGTGCTCGCCTCGATCCGCCGCTCGGGCGAGCCGTTCACGCTCTCGCCCAAGGAGATCGGCGCGACCCTCATGCTCAGCTCGGGCGGGCTCACCGGGCGGCTCGACAAGCTCGAGGCCGCCGGGTTCGTCGAGCGCCTGCCCGACCCGGCCGACCGGCGCGGCTTGAAGGTCCGCATGACCGAACGCGGCCGCGAGGTCATCGAAGAGGCCGTGCGCACCGGCATCGACCTGCAGCTCGAGACCCTCGCCGTGCTCACCGAGGAGGAGCAGGCCCAGCTCGGCGCGCTGCTGCGCAAGCTCCACCTCGGCTTCGAGGACCAGCCGTTCGGCGACTGACCTACCGCGTCAGGTCGATGTCGTAGTCGAAGATGTCGTAGACGACCACCGGCGGCGGCGGGGTCTGCGGCTTCGCGGCCGGGACCTCGGGCGCCGGCGGCGGGGGAGGCGTCAGCTCCTGGCACCGGTCCAGCGCCGCGCGCATGGTCGCCTCGCCGAACGGGCTGTGCGCGAGCGCCTCCTCCTCGGTGAGGAACCCCTGCGCCACTTCCGCGCACATCCGCGCCGTCTCTGCCATGTCGCGCACCTGCGCCCGCGCCCACCAGTAGTCCGCCGGATCGCCGTGGCCCGGGACCACGACCGCGGGCTTCCAGCTCAGCAGGTACTCGACCGCCTGCGGCCACTCGTACGGGAACGCCGCGGTGTACGACGGGGCCGCGCCGTTCTCCAGCAGGTCCCCCGCGAACAGGACGCCCGCGTCGGGCACCTCGACCACCAAGTCGTTGTCGCTGTGCGCGAGGCCCGCCTGGCGCAGGACGACTGTGCGCCCGCCCAGGTTCAGCCCGACCGCGCCCTGCACGCGGCAGTTCGGCGGCACGAGCTTCGAGCGGGCGATGCTGCGGGCGTCCTCCTCGCGGCCCTCCCGGCGGTACCGCGCGGCCCAGGCCTGGCGCTGCTCGTCGCCGATGCGGATGTAGTGGGCGCCGTCGCCCACCGCCCAGATCGCGGCTTCGCCGAACGCCGAGGTCCCGAACCAGTGGTCGAAGTGGTCGTGCGTGTAGGCCACCTGCCACGGCAGGTCCGTCTTCTCCCTGATCGCGGTGGCGAACGCGTAGCCCGCCTCGGCGCTGACGCCGGTGTCGATCACCAGGCAGCTCTCGTCGCCGATGACCAGACCCAGCGTCTGGTCGAGTTCCTGCACGCGCAGCGCCCACACCCGGGGGGCCACCTCGATCCACCGTTCGCTCATGCGCGCAATGGTATGCGGTCCGCGCGAGGACATATCGACGATGATCACCGGGTTCGAATGGGAGCGAGACCGGTCGCTTTCAGGCGGGGCGGCCCGGTCGCGCATTACCGGCGGGTTTACCGTTCGCTCTGGAAGGCTCGCGGAATCGCCGGGCACGGTCCTTGAACGCTGCGGGAAGAATGGGGCGCGATCCGCCTTTGCATCCTGTTTCGTCGCTCCTTCCAGGACACGGTTCGATCACGGAATGACCCGGTTTGGCGAGCTTTTCACTCGTGTAAGTTTCGAGGGTGCAATGAACCCCCTCACCTGTACGAAGGAGTACCTCCCTCATGCGTCTCAATCGTCGCGGACTGCTTTTCGGAACGGCGGGCGCCGCAGCGGCGTCGCTCGCGGCGTGCGGGAAAGGCGAGGAGTCGAAGCAGCTGACCGGGCACACCGGGATCGCCATGCCCACCACCGCCTCGGACCGGTGGGTGATCGAGGGCGCGGACCTGGAGAAGCGGCTACAGGCCCTCGGCTACAAGACCATCCTCGAGTACGGCGAGGACGACGTCCCCACGCAGATCCAGCAGATCCAGTCGATGATCGACGCGGGCGTCGAGTTCCTCATCATCGGCGCCATCGGCAACACCTCGCTCGGCGAGGTGCTCAGCGAGGCGAAGAACAAGGGCCTCACGATCATCTCGTACGACCGCCTCATCCTCGAGACCCCCGACGTCGACTACTACGCCTCGTTCGACAACTACCAGGTCGGCGTGCTCCAGGCCAAGCACATCATCTCGCGGCTCGGCCTCTCCCAGGACAGCACCGAGACGTTCAACATCGAGCTGTTCTCCGGCTCGCTGGACGACAACAACTCGCAGTACTTCTTCCAGGGCGGGATGGACACCCTCGAGCCGTTCATCTACGGCGGCCAGATCGTCATCCCCTCGAACGAGACCGAGCAGGAGCCCACCTCCACCCAGCAGTGGGACCCCGTGATCGCACGCGAGCGCATGGCCCGGCTGCTCGACGACTTCTACAAGGACGAGCCGCTCCACGCCGTGCTCTCGCCCTACGACGGCATCAGCCGCGGCATCGTCGAGGCACTGGTCGCGGCCGACTTCGAGCCCGGCTCGGACGACTTCCCGGTCATCACCGGCCAGGACGCCGAAGCGCGCTCCCTCAAGGCGATCAAGGAGGGCACCGGCCAGACCCAGACGGTCTTCAAGGACACCCGTGATCTCGCCGAGGTCGCCGTGAACATGGTGAAGGCCATCGTGGGCGGCTCGACCCCCGAGGTCAACGACAACGGCACCTATGACAACGGCTTCAAGTTCATCCCGTCGTTCCTGCTCGAACCGGTCGACGTGACCGCCGAGAACTATCAGGAGATCGTCGTCGACTCGGAGTACATCACCGAGGAGGAGATCGACAACGCCCCGGCCGACGAGGACTAGCCTCCGCACGGGACACTGCGCGACGGCCGGGCTTGCGCCCGGCCGTTTCCTTGTGCCCCAAGGGTTCTCATGCGCTCACCGAGCGTCGCGGCCGGGTCGTTATCTGATCGTTATGCGACCTCTGCTCATGTTCCGGCGTGTCTCATTTGGTAAGTTGCCGAAGCCGGTCGAGCACTCACACCCCTCGGCCGCGCGGCTTCCAATCCCCCCAATGCAATTGCATCCTTAGGAGAATCATGAACCGTACCCTCAAGCGGGTGCTGGGACTGAGCGGCAGCGTCGTCCTCGGCCTCGCAGGAGCGGTCGCCTTCGCTTCCGGTGCCCAAGCCCACCACCCGGAGATCCAGGGCATCACCGAATGCACCCCTGACGGCGGCTGGACCGTCGTCTGGCAGGTCAAGGACTGGGACTCGGACAACGGCGCGGTCGGCACGATCACCGAGATCCTGACCGACACCGACTTCAACGAAGGCACCGAGATCGTCGTCGGCGCGTCGCTCCCGGCCTACGACTCGGGCGATTACCTCGAAGGCAGCCAGAACTTCAGCGCCGACGTGGACCTCGCCTCGATCACGATCAAGGGCGCGTGGAACAATGGCTTCCCGGGGGAGCGCTCCGTCACGGTCTCCGCTCCTGAGGGCGGCTGCACCGAGGAGCCCCCGGCCGAGCCGGAGCCCGAGTACGAGTTCGGCGGCGGCAGCGACTGCGTCGGCGTCTACGTCTGGGCCGACAACTACAACCCCGACGCCCTGGCGGAGTTCACCTTCGCTCCGAGCAACGGCGACGCCGTCACCTACACCCCTGAGGTGGACGAGGGCTTCTACGAGTACTTCTACGTCGACAGCGCCGAAGAGGGCCTCTCGGTCGACATCTTCGTCGGCGAGGAACTGGTCGACACCATCGAGTGGTACGACAACGAGCTGTGCTCCTACATCGCGGTCGAGTCCGACTGCGACGGCCTGACGATCACGCTCACCGTCCCCGCCGACGGCGAAGAGACCTACTTCGAGGTCTACAAGGACGGCGACGAGCTGGCCGAGCCTTACACCCTCGCCCCGGGCGAGACCCAGGTCGTGGAGATCCCGGCCGCGGACGAGGAGTTCTGGGTCTGGTACTACATCGAGACCCCGAAGGACGCCACCGGCGGCGAGCTGTACTGGGCCCCCTGCGACGAGGAGACCCCCTCGCCCAGCGGCACCCCGTCCGCTCAGCCGCAGCTGCCCACCACCGGTAGCTCGATGACGATCATGATCGGCTCGGCCGCCGCGCTCATCGTGGCCGCCGCCGCCATCTTCCTGATCATGCGCCGCCGCCGCGCCGCGCAGGACTGGTAAGCACCGAATCCCATTGAGGGACAAGGGCTTCTAGCCACTTGAAGAAAGGGCCGCACCGTTCTGAACAGCTCCCCGGATGTTGGACTGAGAAATCAGTTCCGCTTCCGGGGAGTAGTTGTTTGAATCCGTATAGTTCGTTGACCGAGGCGCAGCG
>NZ_JBFAMQ010000019.1:78305-86563 GCF_040674615.1 Glycomyces sp. NPDC049804 | reverse complement strand
AACTGCTCTCGGCATTTCGCCTTGGCTGTCCGCATGGCCTTGATCGCCCGATCCCTCTCGATCGCTTCTGTGAGGGCGTCCAGGTCGGGCTTCATGGCCTCGGACCATTCGGTCCGGTACAGCCCGGTCGGGAACACATCCCATTCGGTGCCCTCGTTCTCGGCATCCATGTCCCGGTCAGTGCGCCAGTCGGAGCAGCCGCAGCCTTCACTGTCGTTGCCGCCCTGGCCGCCCTGGCCGTCGTGGTGGGTGATGACCGCTTGTCCGGGGCCGGTCTTCTCCACGCTCCAGCCCGCAGTGTGGATGCGGCCGTGGTGGAACCGGCACAGCAGGATCAGGTTCTCAGCGACCGTCGGCCCGCCATCGGCCCAATGCTGGATGTGGTGCGCCTCAGTCCACGCCACGGGCCGGTCACAGCCCTGCCAAGCGCAGCCTTCCGGTTGCTCGAGTTCGAGCTTGCGGCGCAGGGCCGCATTCGGCAGGCGCAGGGCACGGCCGAGTTCGACCGCTTCGCCTTTCGTGTAGTCGAAGACCGAGGGGATGACCCCGGCTTCGCAGGCCAGGAGGCGGGCGCGGGCGACCGAGATGGGCTGGCCCTCGAGGAGGGGCAGGCGGCCGGTGTCCTTGCACTGCAAGGTCTCGATGTCCACGGTCAGGTCGAGGGTCGCGGTGTGGCCGTGGCGGGTCGCGGCCTGCGGGGAGGACCCGTAGCCCGCGAGGAGCTGATGGAGAGCCTCGGCATTGCGGTTGGCCTGGGCGGGAAGGAGACCGCCCTCGTCCTCGCTCTCCTGGTCTTCTTGGCGCGGTGGCGGGCAGGCAGTCTTCAAATACTTGTCAAGGAGGCGCCCGGTGGCCTCGCACAATTGGCCTTCCAGAGCCCACATGCCATTGGCCTGCGGGGTCAGCTCCAGGCGCTGCATGGACTGCTCGCCCAGTGCATCGAACAGCTCGGACGCTTCGGCGATCGAGGCCCAGAGCTCATCGAGGTGACGGCGCAGCTCGGTGAAGGTCGCGTGCGCGCAGTACTGGGCGACCATGGCCTCAGGCGTCGCACACAGGACCTCAGCGTCGAAGGGAGAGGGCACGGGGGTCTTGAACGGAGTGCGGGCGAACAGGCGCATGGCCGGAGTCTGCTCGAGCTGGCGGACGGCATAGGCGACCTGGTCGACCCTGGCTTTCCCGGAGACGGCCGCCTCGGCCAGGAGACGGAACTTCCCCGACAGGCGGGCGATGGCCGCGATGTCAGCGGCCGTGCGGTTGTGGAAGTCGAACTGGGAGACC
This sequence comes from Glycomyces sp. NPDC049804, assembly GCF_040674615.1. Classification (NCBI taxonomy): domain Bacteria; kingdom Bacillati; phylum Actinomycetota; class Actinomycetes; order Glycomycetales; family Glycomycetaceae; genus Glycomyces; species Glycomyces sp. NPDC049804. The sequence goes on along the minus strand of NZ_JBFAMQ010000019.1, from coordinate 85,282 downwards.
AACAGATCCCGCAGGGCGGAGAACCCGAACGCCGAGCGGTGCAGGCCGGCTTCCTTCATCTCGATCACCCAGGAGAGGACCTGGGCGTGCTGGGCGTTGATCAAAGAGGCGGCGTCATCGAGAGCCGAGCGGATAGCGGCGGCACGCTCGGAACCGGGGGTGCTGGTGCAAGAGCCCATCGACCGCTCGCCTCCTTCCGCTGTTCTCGAATGATCTGCTTGTTTTCGCTTGCGTGTTCGTACCTCAATGATGACAGGCGCGGGGTGGTGGTGTCATCACTCAAAGGGGTGAATAATCCATGAGGGACACTCGCAAATGCCCTCAGACTGCCTGGGGCGCACTGTGAACCGGCTCGGGAATGGCGCTCCGCCGTCCGCCGCCACACCACCCGGAGGCCGCACTACCGGCCGAGGCCGCTCAGACCCTTTTGTCGCTGCCCGCCTGAACCGCGTCCGAATCAGGGCTGTCAGCCGGACTACAGGTCGAGGCCGCTCAGACCTCTTTGTCGCTGCCCGCTTGAACCGCATCCGAATCGGGGCTGGCAGCCGGAGTAGCGCCCCAATGTGGCGCTGCCTCGTTGTCGCTGCCCGCCTGAACCGCATCCGAATCAGGGCCGGAGTCCGGAATGGTGGCCCCAATGTGGTGCTGCCTCGTTGTCGCTGCCCGCCTGAACCGCATCCAAATCAGGGCTGGCAGCCGCACTACCGGCCGAGGCCGCTCAGACCCTTTTATCGCTGCCCGATTGAACCTTGACCGGGACGGTGCAGGCTGTCGCAATGCGACAGCGAACGAGCGTGACCTCGTTGTCGCTGCTGATTGAACCCGGAACACAGGTGAAGCCGAGGTCGCACGGGAAAGAGGTGATCAGCGAACTCGGTTGGGTTCCAAAGGGAATGGGCAGGCGCTGCGTCAGACGGGGAGTCAGCGAACTAGACGCTTTCGTACACGATGGCGTGTCGCGCTTGCAGTTGCGCGAAAAGCTGTGTCAGCCTGAACTCACGTGCGAATCGCACGTTCATGAAACCAATTGAATATGGCCGGTGGGCCGCCTCAAGGACTGCAATCACTGCGGCGGCCCACCTTTCTCCAACGGAAGGAAGCCCTCCGATGGCACAGTCCACCCTACGCGAAAACGGGCCTGGCGCAACTCATCAACTCGCGGCCCATCGCAACCAGGCCCGGGCGATGGTCCTGGTCCAAGAGCCGTTCTACCGCCACGAGACCCTCGGCCCAGGTGCGCCGCTCCGCACCATCACCGGATCGAGCGACCAGGCCGGCTACTACGACTGGGCCGGGAGACGGCTCTTCCTGGCCGATGGCGAGCCGGATCCGATGTGCCCCGGCGCCTACCGGTACCAGCACAACCCCGCATCGTGCGATGAGGAAGCACCCGACTCGGACCCGCGCAGCCCGCGCTACGAGCCGATGCACTTGCGCCACCGGCCAGGCGACACCTGGATCATCGACACCAACCGGCCATATGACCCATACGATCCCGGCCCCTACGGGTCCCCGGGCTGGTACAAGGACGAACGCACCGGCCGCCACCGCCGAGACGAGACCCCCGACCCGCTGCCAGCCGAAGACTGGATCCCACCGGCGAACGCCTGGTTCCCCGGCACCGCCGACTGGCCCGAACCCATGGCGGCGCAAGAGAAGACAGCAACGACCACCGAACGCCGCAGCGGCGATCACGACGGCGAGCACTCGCGCTTCCGGGGCGAACGGGGCGGATCGGACCGGCCCCCGCCCTGGGGCCAGCGAGGCCGCCCCGTTCCCTCCGAGCCGGAAGAACCCGAACAGCACCAAGCAGGTCCCCGGCGGTCGCGGTTCTGGCCCGACGATGACGAGGACCCGCGCGGCGGCCGCTACCGACTGTCCGAGGACCACGGCTGGACCAGCGGCGCCTGCACTACGCCGACCGAACATGACCACCGTCAACCCGAGTACACCGAGACGCACCGCTTCTCGAAGCTCCGCGAAGACGCCTTCGACCGCTTCATCGCCAACTCCGCCCAACTCAGAGCCGCGCACTTCGCACCACAAAAGCCCTACCTGCGCGAACGCGCCGCCTGGGTCCTCCACTGGCTCGCCTGGGTCCTCACCTGCGGCCTCATCGCCATGCCCGCACCACTCAAGCGGCAACAGGGCCACCCCGAACCGCCTGCGGCACGTCCGATCCCGGCACAACCCGGTCCCGGCACGCACGAGCCCGAGGCTGTACGGGCGGGGGTGGTCCTTCCCGCCAACGACTTCCGCGGCGGAGCAACACCGACTGCAGCGCGGCAACCGGTCGAAGCGAATACCTCGCCTCGGCCCGGCGCCGCGATCGCCGCCGCCATCAGCGGTGCCCGCGCCGCCCGCAGAGTCATCGCCGCCCGCCAGAACCGCACCGAACACGACCTCGCCCGAGCCGTCCGCAACAGCGCCACCAGGCGCCCCTCCCCACGCCCCTACATGGCCACCTGGGAACACGCCTTCGACACCAACGCCACCTTCATCATCGGCGGTGGTATCGCGTGATCCCCGACCGCTACACCACCCGCCGCATCAGAGCCCGCTACATCAAGGCGCTCAACGCCATCCCGCTCCCCGTCCGCCGCACCGACCCGCCCGACGCGGCACTCCCCATCGACCTGGCCGGGCTTCCCGTGCTGGCCACGGAGACCATCGACGAGCGGCCGGTGCAGTTCTCACTCGTCCTCGGCCAGACCCGCCTACGCCTGACCTTCACCGGCACCCGACCGAGCCTCATCGGGTCCGTCGTCAACCTCGACACCGCGAACCCGCGACTCGTGATCGCCGAACCCGCCCACACTGAATGGGCACTCGCCAACGAACCAGCCCTCATCCACCACGCCGTCCGAACCTGGCAGACCAACACCAGTACCGGCGACCGCTGAACGGCGGGCATAGCGAAGGCCCCGGGGTCTCGAACCTCCCCGGGGCCTTCTCTCCGGACACCGCCACAGGACGGCCGGTGCCCGCGTGCCGGGTAAAACCTCCGAATACCCGGACGACCTCATCGTGACATCGAATCCCAGAGTTCCCATGGAACTCAGACGAATCTCACGTCACATTTCTCTTACGAGCTGGAATCATCAGGGACATATTCCGCGAACTTCCACGCCGCCAGCACCGCGGCCACCACGACGAGACCCAGCACACCCCGCCAGCCATAGAACGGCACCACGAACAGCGCGCCCACACCCGCCGCGATCCCCGCCAGCAGCGCCGCCGCCGACAGCGCGATCGACCCCGAGCCGTCTCCGACCTCCGCGGCCGACACCACCCGGCCCGACAGCGCCACCGCGAGCCCCGCGGCGATCCCGAACGCCCCGGCCGCGCCGATCGCGAACCCGAAGCCCGGCGACAGCGCTACGGCGAGCGCGCCGAGCGCCAACGCCCCCAACGAGATCGCCCCGGTGTACCGGGCCCGGCCGAGCGCGCCCGTCCGGCGCGTCGCGTTCGCCGCCACGACGAAACCGATCGCGAAGGCCCCCAACGGCCACAGCCGCGTCCCCGGCGAAGCATGGAATTCGGCGGCGATGTCGGTGACCAGGAACGCGGTCACCGCCGCGGACGCGAAGGCCACGGCCTGCCCGTACGCCGCCCACAGCGCGGGCCCCCAGCGGAGCGGGCCGCGGCGCTTCGGCACGGCGGCCCTCGGCGTCGGAATCTGAGTCGGTGCGGTCATGGGAACGACGCTACGAGCGCGTCCGCGCCCGCGCCCCGGTCGCCCGACTGGGATCGGCGACTGGGAACCGAACCCGGTAAGCGCGGGCGTTCGACCAGGTGGCGGCCGCCCCAGTCGACCCCAGTCGAATGACAGATGCGAGCGGTCGGACCCCGTGGCTACCCTGGAAGGGTCCCCGGTCGTCCTGAGGATGGAGCCGCCGTGAAAAACCTTGCCGAGACCACGCGCGCGCGCCAGGACGCCCCCCGGGGCGTCCCGCTCTTGGACGACGCCGACCACGGCCGCCCCGTCCTCTACGGCCGCGACGCCGAACTCGACTCGATCCAGGCCCTCCTCGACGGCGCCCGCGTCGGCCACGGCGGCGCACTCGTCGTCCGCGGCGAGCCCGGCATCGGCAAATCCGCGATCGTCGACGCCGTCATCCCACGCGCCGAAGGCTTCACCGTCCTGCGCACCCTCGGCGTCGAAGCCGAGCACACCTGGTCCTACGCAGGCCTCCAGATGCTGCTCCACCCCCTGCTCCACCGCATCGACCGCCTCCCCGCCGCCCAGGCCGAAGCCCTCCGCACCGCCCTCGGCATGGGCGACGGCACCGGCCGCGCCCACTCCCTCCAGGTCGGCCTCGCCCTCCTGAACCTCCTCGTGGACGCCTCCGCGAAGCAGCCCGTGTACGTCGTCATTGACGACGCCCACTGGCTCGACCGCGACTCCACGAACGCGCTCCTCTTCGCCGCCAGGAGACTCTCGACCGAATCCATCACGATGGTCCTGGTCGTGCGCGACGGCTTCGCCCCCGACTTCCCCGCGCCCGGCATCCCCGAACTCACCCTCGGCCCGCTCGACCTCGATGCGTCCCAAGCGATCCTGGACATGCGCGCCGACGAGATCCCCTACACCAGCCGCGACTGGATCCTCCGCATGTCCGAGGGCAACCCCTTGGCGCTCCTCGAGCTCCCGGCGGCCGACAACGAGGAGTCGCTGCTGCGCGCCGACACCTCCAACAGTCGCTACTCCACCACGTCGCGCATCAAGCAGGCGTTCACCGAGCGCATCATCGCCCTCCCCGAGGGCACCCGCACGATCATGCTCCTCGCCGCCGCCGAAGAGACCGGCGAGACCGCCGTGATCGCCGAGGCCGCCGCGAAACTCGACGCCAGCCTCGCCGACCTCGAACCGGCCGAAGTGGACGACCTGCTGCGCTACCACCGCGGCCGCATCGAATTCGTCCACCCCCTGATCCGCTCCACCGCCTACCACTCCGCGCCGAGGGCCCGCCGCATCGAAGCCCACCGCGCCCTCTCCGAAGCGTTCGGCGACGGCGACATCCGCGCCGCCCGCCACCTCGCCGCCGCCACCACCGGTCTCGACGAGAAGGCCGCCGCCGCACTCGAATCCATCGCCTCCTACGAGGCCGAACGCGGCGGCTGCGTCGCCGAGATGGCCGCCCTCGAACGCGCCGCGAGCTTCACCCCCGACCCCTGCCGCCGCGCCCGCCGCCTCACCGAAGCCGCCCAATGCGCTTACGCCGCAGGCATGACCGGCAAAGCCGTCGAACTCGCCGAAGCCGCCGAACGCCTCACCGACGACCACGTGCTCCTCGCCCGCACCGCGCTCATCCGCGCCACGATCCTCTCCTGGGCCGGCCACTCCAAAGGCTTCGACGTGTGGATGGAATCGGCCGAGCACTACGCCGCCACCGGCCACGAGAACACCGGCTACCCCCTCCTTCGCGGCGTCTGGAACGCCTGGGAGACAGGGGACTTCACGAAGGTGAAGTACGCCTCCGGGCTCGCCTCCAAGTACGGCGGCTCCAACAACGCGTGGGTGCGCCGCCTCGCGCGCGCCGCCGCCGGCCTCAACCGCCAGCCCGGCGACACCGCGGGCGAAGCGGTCGACGCCCTGCGCTCCCTCTACGACTACTACCAGCCGCTCCACGAGGACTTCCAGGCGTTCGACCAGGTCCTGGCCGCGCGCTGGCGGTTCCTCGCCGGGGACGTGCCCGCCGCGCACCAGGCGGCGGCCGAGCAGGTGCGGGCCTGCCGTGAACGCGGCGCGATGAGCCCGCTCGTGCAGGCGCTGCTCGTGCAAGCGCAGACACAGTTCCACTATGGGCGGTACGCGGACGCGCAGGCGTCCGCCTCCAGCGCCATCGAGCTGGCCCACGAGCAGAACGACCGCCGCGCGCTCATGCAGGGCCGCATCTGGGTGCTGCTGCCGATCGCCGCGATCCGCGGCGAGGAGCGGCGCTGCCGCGAGCTCGTGGCCGCCGCGATCCAGGACGCGCCCGAAGACTCGGTGATACCCGCCGACACCGCGTTGGGGCTCTTGGAGCTCGGGCTCGGCCGGTACGAGGCCGCGTTCGAGCGGCTGCTGCGCATCGCCGAGGGCGGCACCCCCATGGAGGTGCTCATGCAGGTGCCGACGCTGGTGGAGGCCGCGTTCCGGGCCGGGCGGCTCGCGGAGGTCAAGGAGGCCTTCGACTGGTTCGCCGACTGGGCCGACGCGACGGGCCGCTCCTACTGGGAGGCGCTGGTGGAGCGGTGCCGGGCGCTGTTCGCGACCGAGGCCGAGGCCGGGACGCACTTCGCGCGGGCCGTGGAGCTGCACCGCGCCGACGACATCGACCCGTTCGAGCGGGCGCGCACTGAGCTGCTGTACGGCGAATGGCTGCGGCGGGTGCGGCGCATCAACGAGGCGCGGGCCCACCTGCGTGAGGCCACGGAGGTGTTCGAGCGGCTGGGCACGGTGCCGTGGACCCAACGGGCGCAAGGGGAACTGCGCGCGGCGGGCGACTCGACGGCCGTCGAGTCGAAGCCCGACCTCGCCGAACTGCTGACGCCGCAGGAACTCCAGGTCGTGCGCCTCGCGGCCGACGGTCTCACCAACCGCCAGATCGGCGAGCAGCTCTTCGTCAGCCCCCGCACCGTGGGCTACCACCTGTACAACGCCTACCCGAAGCTCGGCGTCTCCTCCCGCACGGAGCTCGCGAAGCTCGACCTGTAAGGCGCGCAAGCGAAGCGGCCCGTCTCGATGGAGGCGGGCCGCAAACGTGAAAGCGGAAATATGCGGATTCGTCCCACCGGGGGACCCCTTGTTCTAACCCTACGTCACGAGTACGACACTTCCTGGGGCTGCGAGAATTCCTCGTGGACTGGACTGGACTGGACTGGACTGGACTGGACTGGACTGGACTGGACTGGACTGGACTGGACTGGACTGGACTGGACTGGACTGGACTGGACTGGACTGGACTGGACTGGACTGGACTGGACTGGACACG